>JANOAI010000446.1:0-24270 GCA_031411055.1 Pirellulaceae bacterium | reverse complement strand
GGGGAGGGAATATGGTCACGAAACATTCGAAATCTCACCCTCCCCGCTGGCTCGTACCTCGCCATCGACCCTCCCGCTCTTCGCGGGAGGGTGAAAGTAGATGGCATTGGTCTAGCGCCTCCGGCTCAAATGGTTGTCAATGGTCAGGGTTTCTCGGATACAGGGCAAGTGCAATCGAAACGCTTGCAGCCGGGACAGCCCGAGCCATACTTTTCTTGCAAAGCCTTGGAAAGATCGACACCGGCTACGTTGGCGATCGTTGTCAGCCAAGCGATCACATCGGCAAACTCTTCATGCAAGTTTTGCATATCGTTCTTGGATCGTAAGGCGGTGGCTAGTTCGCCAATCTCTTCCATAAGCCAAAGGAAGGTCCCTTCGACGCCCCGCGTGACATCCTTCTCGAAGTACATTCGATGGATTAACTGCTGGAAATCGCGTAGCGAGATATCCGCAGGTTGTGGATCGGTCGACGAGGATGGTGGAGACATTACTCGCAATTCGAGATCGATTGAAATGACTGAGCCTGAGGCGCTAGCCGATTTCTAGGGGAGATTACTTTGTAACGGAAATCGGCTAGCGCCTCAGGCTCAGAGAACTCTCAATGTTTTTTGGCTTACTGCTTGAACTGATCCGGCTTGATCTTCATGGGACCCAAGTCATTCATGCCGGGCTTGAGAGTGACTTCAAGAAGACCTTTGGAAAGCTCAATGGCGGCACCACCAAAGTTAACGTTGGTGATCGACTTATTCTGATTTTCGTGCCATACCTTGAAGGTAATCTTCTTGTTGGCAGGGAGCTTTTCGATTTTCAAGACCCCTTTTTCATCGCTGACGTTGGCGTAGGGAAATTCGGAAACGATCAGGTATGCTCGCATCCAAGGGTGAACGTTGCAATCGACGGGTGTCGGAGCTGTCTCGGATTCCGTAAGCAAAATGTTCTTGAATGCGCCTACGGGAATGAGAGGGTTGACGGCCGCGTTATTGAAGAACGAAAAATTTGCATTATGAGCCGTTTGGTCCGAATTGAGGACTTTGACCGTTTCCCCTTTTCGAGCCACAGCGACATGGGGGACAAACACACATTTGTTATTGTCAAGCGTGATGGGCTCAGCCTTCGGATTTGCAAGACTTGGGTGGACGTCTCCGGCTTCCAAGCCTGATTTCTTTTTGTCAGGATAAAGGGCTATGTTCTTGATCCCCTTTGTTGCCGCATCGACAATCATTTCTTCGGCAAGTGGCGTTGCGTTTCCCCAAGCCTGCACGCATACCGGGTCTTTGACCATCGCGACAGGGTTGCGCACCGGAACTACTTCCGAGTCGTATACGAAAGTGATTTGAAGGTCCGCCCATTCTTGTGCCATGACCGTAGAAGACGAGGCTCCGAACAGTCCAAGGCCTAGAGTAAGAGCTAAACGATTCCAACGAGCAGATAGACAACGCATGTAGTTTCATTCTCCAAAAGGCGGGATGGCAATCGAATGATTTAACAGGTTTCGATTGCGAAGAGGTATGCTTAATTGCGACCCAACAGAAAACATCGTATTCCGATGGGACGATTACTTCAAGAAGACGGCCGGCGGAAGTGAAATTCTCCCCAGGTCGGTGCCCTTTGGGCGAATCTTGAGCCGGATTCGATTCTGCGTCAACGGCCACATTTCCTGGTGAATAGTCAGGGAGGAGAGCGGTCCAGAAAGGCTTTCGTGCCAAATCCGAAACGTCAGCTCTTTCCCCACCGGTAGTTTCTCAATCTTGAGCCGACCCTCTTTGTCGCTGATTCCAACGTACGGATGATCCAGGACGACCGCGTAAGCTTGCATCCATGGATGAAGGTTACATCGGATCGGTGTGGGGGCCTTTTCCCCGACATTCGGGGATATTTCAAGTTTTTGGTCGGGTGGTTGCAGTCGCGATTCCAGATCGTTGTTGAAGAAGAGGAAATTAGGATTGTGCCCGTAGCGGTCGTTATTGGTTAGCGAAAGCTTCTGCCCGACGCGAAGCGCCACGATATGGGGCGAATATTGGCAATCGCGAATGGTAAACTCAACTGTCGATTCACCCGCCTCTCGCAGATCGGGATGATATCGGCTCTTTTCGAGCGGACTTAATTTGGTATCGAGAAAAAGGACGATATTCTGAATACCCTTCGATTCAGGATCGACCAGCAGCGCTTCGGAAAGTGGTTTTAGACTCTCGGGCATACACAGGGGATCGGCCGGGAGCTCGACCGGCTTACGAGCCGGTACGTCGGTCGCGTTGTAGACGAACGTCATGCTCAGATCCGCCCACTCGTCTGACTTCGCATTGATAGCGAATGCTATGGCAATCGCAAGGACGAAAAGAAAATGAAAAATTGCTTTCATGGTGTCTCTAAATACTACTTCACACGGCGCTCGAAAGTCATCCCATAGGCCTAAAGAGGTCAAGAAATATTCGTGCAACGCCGCAATCCATCTATTGTTTTAGTTCCGAGCGAGGCCAATCGATCTTTGTATTCCCTTGTGATTCTGCTCGCATGGAGTTTCCGAGCGATCCCATTTTGGAAACCGAATCTGCCTTGACCCATATTTCCTGATTCACCTACATTGCAATAGTTGGGGTAGGCCCAGAGGTTTAAGGAGAAGCCGAGACATGAAATCATTTTGCAAGCATTCGTCGATTGTTACTATTCTAAATTGTTGGATATGCGTTATTGGACTATGCATTGTCCAAGCTAATTCTTCGATGGCTCAGAGCACGAAGGTTCAGGCAAAAACAGCTTCGGCAACCAAGCCAGCTCCTCCGTCGACGGACTCGGTTACTCACCAGGGAAACGCGCAAGTCCCAGCTGTCGTCGCAACCGTGAATGGTCAAACTATTTCGCACGAAGAACTGGCGAAGCTCTGTGTCCAGCGCTGCGGCGATGAGGTGCTCGATAATGTGCTTAACAAATTCTTGATCGTTCAAGCTTGCCAAGCACAACAAATCACGATCTCTCAAAAAGACGTCGACGATGAAATCGGTCGCATTGCTGCGAAGTTTAGTTTAACCACCAACATGTATTTGAAGCTCATTGAGGACCAACGTGACATTCGTGCGGAACAATATGCTGCGGATGTTGTTTGGCCAATGTTAGCCTTGAGGGCTCTAGCTCGCGACAAAGCCGCTGTGACCCAAGCAGACATCGATAAGACATACAACGCAGAATTTGGTCCCAAGGTCCAAGTTCGTATGTTAGCCATCGACAACGAAGCGAAAGCCAAGGAACTCTGGCAACAAGCGAAAGCAAACCCAGACTCCTTCAAGATTATCGCCAAGCAGCACAGTCAAGATCCAGCCAGCGCTAGCGTCGAAGGTCTACTGCCTCCAATTCGCCGATTTGATGCGGGAGATCCTATTGAAAAGGTAGCTTTTAGCCTTCAGCCGAATCAAATCTCGGACGTATTTCAAGTCGGCGAAATGCACCTTTGCGTTCAATGCGTACGGCATTTGCCAGCCGCGACTCCATCGACGGAACAAATCGCAGATATTCAGAGAAACATTCGCCGCGAGCTTGAAGATGTTAAGCTTCGAGAGATTGCAGAATCGATTTTCAAAATGCTCCGCGAACAAAGTAGCATTGTCAAAGTCTTTGGCAATCGCGAGTTAGAGAATCAGAATTCTGGTGTTGCTGCCATCATCAACCGGCAGAACATGCCAATGAAAACGCTCGAAGATGAATGCATCAAGCGAGCCGGTGCGAAGGTTCTAGACGGCGCGATTCATCGCAAAGTTCTAGAAGGTGCATTGCAAGCAGCCAATCTTACGGTGACACAGGCCGACATGGATCAAGAAGTTGCTCGCGCAGCCGAGTACTACGGTATGCGTCATCCCGACGGACGCCCAAATGTCGAAGCTTGGCTCAAAGAAGTATTGACGGATGATGCCGCAACCGTTGATCTCTACTTGACCGATGTTGTTTGGCCGACAGTCGCGCTCAAGAAAATGATCGCAGACAAAGTGGCTGTCGACGAGAAAGACTTCCAAAAGGGTTTCGAATCGAATTATGGGCAGCGGGCGGAAGTCTTGGCGATTGTGTGTAGCAACCAGCGAACTGCACAAGAAGTTTGGCAGCTAGCTCGAGATAACCCAACCGAGCAATTCTTCGGTGAATTAGCCGCTCAATATTCTGTCGAACCGAGTTCGCGTAGCAACTACGGAAAGATTCCCCCACTTCGACGACACAGCGGCCAACCAACGCTCGAAGACGCCGCCTTTAAACTTCAGCCAGGCGAGCTTTCCGGGATTGTCGAAACCGGTGGCCAGTACATTATTCTTCGATCACAAGGGATGACCTCGCCGGTGGTGAGCGACCCAGAGGTCGTTCGAGCAGATTTGACGAAAGATCTGATCGAGAAGAAGCAACGGATCGCCATGGAAAAACATCTTTCCGGTCTCATGGATGCCGCTCAGATCGATAATTTTCTTCAGCGGAAGAGCCAGCTTGGGACGTCGGCCACTCAAGCATCACTGAAAGTCATTAAAGAAGAAACGCTGAGCTCACAGCGTTAGCCAAGATCAAGAATATTGCATCTGCTGTTGCTGTTCGCCCTATGCCGCTGACTTTCCGTACTTAGGTCAGTCAGTCTCTTCGAGACTGACACCTCGACTTTGTCAGGATATCACGAGTCTCGGAGAGACTCGTCTACGTGAATTGCCCAAAGTCGGTGCGGTTAGGCGTTCGCCTACCACCTGCGGCACTGATGCAAGACTAAAATAGAGGCGTGTTTCTATCAATCGCGTCTACCAGCGGGATTCTTTCGATGCCTCTTGCTTCAGCGTGCAATCGTCGACAGGCCATTCAATGTGCCATCGCTACGACTGCGATTGGTACTGTCAGCCGTCGAACCGTGGCTGAACATTCATCCAACGGTTTTTCCTTTGCGTTGCTTGGCGATCTTCACTACGACAAGCTCGAACATCACGACATGAATTGGCTTCAATCGCACAAGCCAGATGACCTTTCGCAGATTCGAAACTATTCGGCCAATTCGGAACTTCGAACACCAAAACTACTAGCCTCGGTGGGCGAGACCTCCAAGCAACACGGCTGTTCATTCACGATTCAGGTGGGAGATCTCGTCGAGGGTTTGTGTGGTTCGGAGGAGCTGGCTCGAAAGCAGAACCAAGATGCACTTGCGTTTTTGGAACAACATCACGCCCACATTCCGTTCTGCTTTACAAAAGGGAATCACGATGTGACGGGCGACGGTGCCAGCGATGCATTCAAGGATGTGTACTATCCATTCATCGATGAACAAACGAAATCTTTTGAGCAAACGAAGCGACAGGCCGCGAATTACTGTTTTGGATTTCGGGATAGTTGGTTCGGTTTCATGGACGCCTACGATCCGGAGAGCTTGGAATGGCTAGAAGCAGCTCTGGCAAGCCGTGTTAGCCGTCGGTGCTTCTTAATTGTGCATCCACCAGTCGTCCCGTACGGTGCACGCGCGACTTGGCATCTTTATTCATCGGAGAAAGATCGAATAAAGCGTGAACGTTTGCTCGAGCTACTTGCGCAGCACGAATCGATTGTTCTTGGCGGGCATATTCATCGATTCTGTAGTCTCAGTCGAGAAGTTGGTTCCCATGGACGCTTTGTTCAGCTAGCGTTGAGTAGCGTGATTCCTAACGAATCGACCGACCCCAAGACAGAACTCAATGATCGAAGCGAATATACGCCAGATCAGATTCGAGTCGAGCCAAAGCATTCACCCGAGACAGCAGAAAAGCGTCGTGCTGTATATGTCGATGAAGCACCCTTTGTTCGGTCGTTTTCTTATGCGGACATGCCTGGCCATGCCGTTATCCATGTCGACAAAAATCGTGTTACCGCATCGCTCTATCGCGGTACGACCAATAAGCTGTATCGAGAAATCAACCTTTCATAGCGATGTTTTCAGGGCGATGGCTTGCTGCGACCGATGGCTTGCTGCGACCGATGGCTGCGCCCAAAGATGGATCGAATTCGGGTAGAATCTAGCTGGACAGCTCCACTTGGAATCAAATTCCAATGAATCGTGACGTTTTCGAAACCACTAGCCGTTTTGGCGCCACGGTTTTAATCGCAATAACCGCGGCTAACGCCGTTCGGCTGATTCAAAGTGGCGCTGTCCAGCTAAGACATTACGCTATTTCAACGGGCTATCGAGGCAAAAAATGGAATATCCGCTCAAGCTAAACTTCAAATTGTTTTCGTTTTCGCAGCAAATTGCCGTCAAAGATGCAGCGGGCAAATCGGTACTATTCGTGAAGCAAAAAATATTTCGCTTTCGCGAGAAGGTTGAAGTCTTTGGCGATGCATCACTTAAGAGCAAGTTGTTTGAGATTTCTGCCGACCGCATCATCGATTTTTCGGCCAACTACAGCTTTACCACCGCGGATGGACAACCTTGGGGAGGTGTACGTCGCCGCGGAATGCGTTCGTTGTGGTCGACGCATTACCAAATTATGGAAGACGGTCAAGTTGATATGGAGATCCATGAAGAATCTCCTATGAAGCGACTTTTTGAGTCGTTGTTGGGAGAGATACCGATCCTTGGCTTTATTTTCATTTACATCCTCAATCCAAGCTATCTCATCACGTCAGCCGATGGCACGCCAGTCCTCCGGGCGGTCAAGAAACCGTCGGTATTTGAACGCTACTTCGAGATTGAAAAGCTTAATGAGATAGAACCAGATGACGAACTACGTGCACTGTTGGCGCTTTTGATGATGGTGCTCTTGGAAAAAAAACGTGGGTAGTCGCTTTCGTTGTTAAGCATACCGGGCTGGATCGGCGATTCCATTTTGAGAGAAGCCGCGCAAACGTAGAAGGCATGCATCGCAGTGTCCGCAAGCAAGTTCATCATCGACGGGATCGTAGCACGATAGGGTCTGGCTATAATCGATTCCCAATTCAAGACCTAACCGGATGATTTCAGCTTTGGTGAGATCAATGAGAGGCGTACGAATCCTCACTGGCTGTCCAGCATTCGATTTTTGATTCTCAACACCTTGTTTGGTGGCAAGGTTTGCCATTTGTTCAAAGGCTGCAATAAATTCTGGCCGGCAGTCGGGATAGCCGCTGTAGTCAAGTGCGTTCACTCCGATGAATATGTCGCTAGCTCCTAAGACTTCAGCCCAGCCAAGGGCAAACGAGAGAAAAACGGTATTTCGAGCCGGGACATACGTAATGGGAATATTCGGGCTCATGGCATCAATGGAGTTGCTTTTGGGAACAGGGAGATTCGGGTCAGTTAGAGCGGAGCCACCCCATACGCTGAGATCGATATCGATGATTGTGTGCTTGGCCACCCGCATCGTTTGGGCAATTGTTTGGGCACGTAGCAACTCCGTTTGATGTCGCTGACCATACCGGAAGCTCAGAGCATAGGGCTCGAAACCATCGCGGTGAGCGACGGCTAGGACGGTTGCGGAATCGAGTCCGCCGCTTAAAAGGACAACCGCTTTAGGTAAATCTTTAGTCATAGGTTGGCAACAAAAGTTCTCCAAAACGGAGGCGAAAATGGGATCTGGTCGGTTGAAAACGCCCTACGAATGTAGGTTCCCAATGAGCTTTCCGCTAACCCTCCCCGGAATCGGATCGCCGTTGCGGCGTATCCGACTGTCGCATGAGATAAAAAACCCCTTATTGCGGAGGAATCCTTTCGTAAAAGCCGATTGGTCGGTACAGCGTTCGCTGCGTTAAAGAAAGTTTACTTCGCGATACTTACGTCTTTGAGGGGTTTTGAGTAGCCTAATTGTTGTTTTTTTCGATTCAAACTATTGCAGTCTGCGATCAAAGTCGATAATTATGGGATTAAGGCAATTTTACTGTTCCTTCCAACTGGTGAGTCTCCTTCCCTGCTCACCACCATTGCGCTCTCTGAATGCTAGAAAGAGTTAGTAATGGGCAATTTTGATGCTTCTGTGCTGCGTTGTCTTTGGATTGGTCCAGACGAGCAGACCTATCAACGTACAAGCACTGCTTGGTCGCCATATTACGAAATGGACCCCATCGTTCATTTGCTTGGTGACGATCTCGGAATCGTTCGCGATGCTTATCCTGGGCTCACGGTTGTACTCGAATTTCAGGACGAATCATACATTCCGCCGAATAGCTCGACCGTAGATCGCTGCGATCGAATTGTTCGCGGTGTGATGGAAGAGGCAAAGCTGGCTGTCGTCATTTGTATGGGTGAGTTAATTCCGGCCCAGGCCGTCGTGGATTGGCTTCAACTTGGAGTTTTCACGTACGTCGAGCGTCGCGGGACGATGGCGCGATTTCACCAGACGTTTGCCGAAAGCAGTTGCCGAGCTCGGCAAATCGCCCAGCAGTACAATCGCTTTGATTGCCTACGTGAGCGATGGAACTCGGTATCCGATAGGGAGGCGGTCGTTCTGGAGATGCTGCTTGAAGGGATTCCGAATAAAACCATTGCGACGCGACTTGGTGTTAGCCAACGGACCGTTGAAACGCGACGGCATAATCTTTACGAAAAACTGGACTCACGTTGCGTCGCCGAAGTCGTAAAGAACATCTACGAATTAGATGCGCTGAATCGTGTTTTCCGGCGTGCGGATGATAGCGGTATTCCTTTGCGACAAGAGTTGAAGCCGCATTTTCCGTCGATGCGACCACTTCCGTCGCTCAATCCGACCGCTATTTCTTCTACTTCCAACCAGAACGAAGAATAGGGCGTTCGGCTGATTCAAAGTGGTGCTGTCCGGTTAGGCACTATTTTGGAAGGCGTGCTTTGCCGGTAACCGGATTTCCGTCCTCGTCCACGACGCGACCGCCGAAGTAGGGATACTGATCCCAAGAGTCATTCTTCGGATCGACGCGAGGATCATGCGTATCCTGCATCCATTTCTCAACGCGACTTCGCAGCTCTCGCTCGACTGTCGCGTACTCGGGCTTTCCGGCCAGGTTCGTAAGTTGATACGAGTCCTTCTGCAGATCAAAAAGCTCGATCTCCGGACGCATCCCAAAATTTAAATCGAAGAAAGGCTTCATGGCCGGGATCGCTTGATTTGCCAAGATGTAAGTCTTTGCGCGCGAACCATCGACATCACCATAATCTCCGACGGCATAAAAGGCTTTGGGATCGCCAGCTGGCCATCGATCGGGTCGCATATTCCAAAGGTAGAGAAAGTCTTTCGTGCGAATACCTCGGATTGGGTAGCTCAAATTTCCTCGCCGAACATTGGCATGGCGTTCGCGTTCGATGAAAACACAGTCACGCAGGGTCGAAGACGGTTTTCCTTGAAGGACATCCGCGAAGCTTTGCCCGGTCATTTTGGCTGGCGGCTTGATTTGAGCTAACTCAAGAAACGTTGGTGCGAAATCGGTGTGGCTGACAAAATCATCGACACGTCGATTCGGTGTCAAATGCTTTCCCCAACGGATTGCCAACGGTGTCCGCGTACCCGAGTCATAGCAATTGGCCAAACCTCGAGGCATTTGCCAACCATTGTCGCTTGTGTAGACGAAGACGGTATCGTCCAACAGGCTTCGAGTTTCCAATTCCGAAACACAATTTCCTGCATCTTGATCGACTAAGCTCACACCGGCGTAATAGGCCATCAAACTCTGCCGAACTTCTTCGGAATCGGGTAGTTCGGGCGGGATCTTGAGAGTGCTCGGATCCAAGTGAACCCAGCTTGATGGCTCATAGTTCCACCGATGCATTGCCGTATCGACATTTCCGTTCCAAAAGAAGAAGGGCTTTTGGGGTTCGCGTTCTTGAAGAAACTCCGCGAAGTTCTTGTATTGCTTGCCGACCGGGTTCTCGGTCCATTCATATTGCAGGTATCTTCCCGGCGACCAGCCTTTTCCGGAAAAGCCTACTTCGTAGCCCGCTTGGCGAAGCGATTCAGTAAAGACGAGAAGCGACTTTGGGAATGCGCTCCATAAACTTGCCGCATCTTCCAGTTGGTGAGCTGCACGACCTGTGAGTAGGCAGGAACGTGTTGGGGAACAAGAAGGCACGGGGCAAAACGCGTGATTGAATAGAACACCCTCGCGAGCGATTCGATCAAAAACAGGGGTCTTCGCGGTTGGATCACCCAGTGCGCTTGCATGTGGCCACGACCAATTGTCGGCCAAGAAGAGGATGATATTCGGTGGGGCTGCGGCCTCGCATTGCGAATATCCATAAGTGCTCAAAACAATCGCAACGATTATTCGCGCAAAAACAATACGGTAATAAAGCAAGCCAAGTGTTATCATGATAGTTGCTTCGGTTGTGAGTTCAGAATCCGGTGTGAGTCAACTATGCGGGAGACGCGAGTTATGATACGCCAAGTAAAATGGTACATGTTGCTGATATGGTCTAGTATTTGGATTCAGCAAACAATGGTCGGGCAGGAAATTTATCAGCTAAGTGCCAGTGGGGTGGCCCAACCGTCCATGGCGATCCGACAGGCAAGCGGTTTGTTGGTTCGCGATCCTTCCGGCAACGAAACGCTCTATCGTCGCGAAGAGCGTTTTGACGACGGAAGCGAATGGCTTGGGTATTATTCCAAGGGAGCTCGTCAAGCCTTGCAATGGCCACGCTCGAATCAAGGCCCTATGCGTATCGGGACGATGCAAGGTGATCAGCAATGGCGATTTCATTTCAGCCGTATGGCGATTCAACCTTCCGGCAATTCGAGTGTCGCCAACTCTCCTAGTCCATCCTCGTTTCCCAATATCGCGAATTCGGTTGACGAAGATCTCATCCTTCCGAATAGTGACTTCTCGAAAGTCAATCAACTTGTTCCGCTTAATTTGAACCTCAACCAAGCTCCCATTCCGGTTCATTTTGGAATGGGCGACGTGAATCGCCGACGATTTCTGTCGCGTGGTCCCAACGGTGGTTTGACGCTCGTCCCCCAATCATCGCTGGGGGCTCGTAATTGGAACATCGTCCCGCTCGCCAATGGGTTGGCGAGGGTTCAGTACATTGACAACGGAACGGTATTGGCACTGGGATGCCAAAATAATAGTAGCCCACTCGATCTCTATGCCTTGGCCGATCGCGCAGATCAGCTCTGGCGAATCAATCCTTACCCAAGCGCAAATGGTTGTTATGCATTGGAAAGCCTACAGTATCCTGGCCAAGCCCTGACTTTTCAACAGAACCAGTTCATGTTAGCGCCGATTGCCTATTCCCCCATGCAGCAATGGTGGCCGACTCAGCCCGTGATGCCGTCTATTCAACCACTCTATCGAAGCGTTCAGCAACAAACGATCCCCAATCCACCGTTGGGGCCCGCGTCGGTTCAATTTGCAAATAGTCACTCAGAAACCTTGATCGTACTTCTGCACGATCTTCGTCCAGGCGGTGTTGCTAGGAAACTTCGCGTCCCGGCCCATGGACAAGAGCTTGTCCAATTGGATCGCGACAGTGGTGCAACGCTCATCGAAACATTTGATGTTCGAAGTCAGTATGGCAACTGGGATCGCCGCGAGTTTCGGACGCCGATTCCGCCAGCTTCACTTTATGATGTCAGCGTTTACGAGGAATTTTTACAGTCGATCGCGATCGATCGAACCGGATCCAGTCCGAATCCGATCGAAGACATCAATTACCAACCCCGCAGTGTCGGCTTATTTGTTGTCCCACCTGGGAGCTCGCTTCCGCAACAGGCGACGCTCGATGTCCATGGTTTGGCTACGGCGGCACGCAATTCCGGTGCGGTTCGGCGGCTAAGCCCGAAAGACTATGATCATAAAGCGACCCCTTCCGACCCGCTCCGAGAGATCCTTCGTGAATTTCAGGGCCGTCGAGCCGCATTCTAAGGCTGACGTTGGAGTCAAGCCTTTGTGTGCTCGTTCACGCGAGGTGGCTGAAACCGTCATCGAGTGCTTCGTCATACCTCAAAACGAGGGTTGAGCTGAACCTGTACGACGGTCTTCCAGTCCGTCGGTGCCAATGTTTGTCGACAGACTGGAAGTCCGTCGTACCCTTGAACTTAGCTGTGACGATGCACTACTCTGAAATTGCTGGGAATGTGGGGCTCCCTTGAGCTTAAGACGCCACCCGATTTCTCGAAACAAGTAATCGGCTAGTGCGGCAGGCTCAGGAGGTGTGGCTGACCATTTAGTAAAATGAGACGATGCAAAGCATTGCGGGTTTGGGGTTGGGGCTTTCTGAGATAAACTAGACAAATCATTGTCCCGCCCGTTTCCGCCGAATTCTCGATGAAAACCCCAAGCCAACTCAAAAAAGCCGATGACCTTTTCGAGAAAAGCTCGATGAGCTTCGGCGACCATCTGGAAGCCCTCCGCAAAGCCTTAGTGTGGGCATTCGTCTCGCTGGGGATCGGAATGTTGATTGGGATGCCTTTGGCGGATCAAGTTGTCAATTATATCCAAACGCCGCTCCGAGTTGCGCTCAAGAGATACGAAAATGACCGATCAAAGAAAGAGATCGAAATCAAAACTGGCCAGGAGGTTTCGAAAGAGTTTTTTGGTTGGATGCAAGCCAATGGTCGCTATTGGCAACAAGTCGAGGTCGACGTCGCTGACCTACGAGCTGCCCTCGGAATGCCTAGCGATTCCCCAGACGGAATTGGAACGACGAACCTGCCACCGAATGAAGCTGTAGCTGCCAAAGTTGCCGAAACACCACCCGTTGCCTCCGAAGGCACCGAGGACACCAAGGATACCGTCAATATCAATCAGCTATCAGTGGATCGGTTGCGCAAGATTGCCCTATTTCTTCCGATCGACACCAAGACCGATGCATTGGGAATGCAAGAAGGTTTCATGATTTGGTTAAAAGCCGGATTTGCCCTCGGCTTTATTATCTCAAGCCCCGGCATTTTCTACGCTATGTGGACGTTTGTCGCGGCCGGCCTCTATCCTCATGAGCGACGCTATGTCTATTTTTTCTTGCCCGTCTCGGTTGGCTTGTTCGTCGGCGGTGCTTGCTTAGCCTTCTTCTTCATCTTCCAATTCGTAATCGACTTCTTACTGAAGTTCAACGACTCCATGGGCATTAATGCGTCGCCACGTTTGACGGACTACATGTCATTCGCCATTTTCTTGCCACTGGGTTTCGGAATAGCGTTTCAGTTGCCCCTCGTGATGTTGGTTTTGGAACGCTTAGGAATCATGTCGGTGAAAACCTACATCTCACAGTGGCGCGCCGCAATTTTGATCATCGCTTTCCTATCAATGATCCTCACGCCAGCTGAAGTGACCAGCATGATCGGTATGTGCGTTCCCTTGATTGGTCTTTACTTCCTCGGTATCGGAATGTGCCATTGGCTGCCACGTAAAGGTTCGCCCCACGAAGGGTATGATCCGAAGTAGTCGCTCAACGCAACTGATAGCACATCACATTGTTTTGTTCGCGTAGATAGAGCCGGCCATCGGCGATGACGGGATACGACCAGGATTCTTTCTGTTGAAAGGCGGGGTCGAAACTGCGGACGAGTTCGAACTTTTCAGGATTCGCTTTTACGATTGCGACTTTTCCATTTTGGAATCGGAAGACAATATGTCCATCGGCATAGGTCACCGAGGATTCGCCGCTTCCTACACCCCGCTCAGGTCCCCAAGCGATCTTTCCGGTCTTCATTTCGACACAAATGGGTAGGCCCAGGCCGTTGCCATGGCCACAATAAATGTGACCGTTGACTAAGACCATTCCCCCGTGCTTATTTTGAAGCGTTTTTGCATCGAGGAAATAGACTTCTTCCATCGAGACTTTTTTGTCGCCTGCTGCCGTGAGCTTAAGCAAGGCGGAACCGGTGTTGTAACCAGTCGAACAGAATACGGTATCGCCATCCACGACGACACTGGGAATGTTGGCCGTTGTATTTGCAACGCGATCGTAGTGCCATAAAACTTCGCCGTCCGACGCGCGAACACCGATCACGCCGCGTCCCACCAGTTGCACATATTGCTTTACACCTCCACCGTTGCTGATCACGATGGACGCATAACCCGCTCCGTCTTTCGATTCCTTATTTTCCCCTTTACTACTCGTCGCACTCGATGAAGACTTCGATGCCCAAACTTCACGACCCGTCATTTTATCCAGAGCGACCAACATGCCCTTGCGACCGCCAGGGGTACAAACAACGACTTTGTCATCGACCAGTGGCGATTCGGAAAAACCCCATCCGCTCATCATCTTCCCTCCCCATTCATCGAAATCGCGTCGCCAAATGGGCTTACCACTCATGGCATTCAAACAGACAATGGCTCCATCGGAACTCACTGCGTAGAGTCGATCACCATCAATGGTCGGGGTTGTCCGTGATCCTGGGTAGCCATGCTTCGGGCTGCTTTCGCTAATCGGCTGCGACCAAAGAACTTTTCCATCCTTGAGCGACACACAGGACAGCACCTGACCGTTCTGAGTATTGCCGGTCGTGTAGAGTCGGTCCTTCAGAACCGAGACACTGGCATATCCATTGCCGACCCCTTCAGCCATCCAAACTAATTTTGGGTCATCGGATTGAATCGTATTCCATAGGCCTGTCTCGCTACTGATTCCATCTCGGTTGGGTCCTCGAAACTGCGGCCAATCTTCCGCAGACAAGGGCGCGTTGGCGAGCGTCGTAAGGAAAGCCAATGCGGAATAGGGAATGACAGACAGCGAGCGCCGTTTTGCGTTCATGGAACAATCCAGGGAGGGAAGCGATCGGAAGGGGAGAAATCGGCTAGACCGTCAGTCTAACCAGATCATGCAACGGCGTCAAAATGGATCGCTTCCAGGCTTACAAAGACTGGGTTAAATCGCGGAGCGACGGCAGTTGCTAGCCTGGAGTGGAGTTCGCGAAGCAAATTGAACCCCAGGTCCAATCGCCAAAACATTGCAGAGCCGCGGAGCGACGGCATTTCTGCGGTTTGGTAATACCGTCGCTCCGCGACTCCGAAGAAGGTTTGCTCCGAGTCCTGGGGTTCGCTCGAAGACTCGCTGCACCCCCGGCTAGCAACTGCCGTCGCTCCGCGACTCCAAGCCCCATCATTTGCATGCAGTTCTACCGAAGACGACCGGGAAGTATTACCGTTCGTTCAATAACCAATCAACAGCTTTGGTCGGATTCCCACCGTCAGCAAATCGCAGTTTGTCGACATGTTGATGAATCGCGTATGCCTTTTCGATCCACGAGCGACCTTGGCTGTCGGTCGCTTCGCCCGATATCCACAACGGGTTGGGTGCACTGAGTACTAACATCCCGGGAAGATCAAGATACTTGGCGCCTCCTGGTAAGAACATCGAATCACGATAATCGACGAGCTTGCCAAATCGAAAGCCATGCGTATCGATGGCGGCTCGATCAATATTCGAACCGAGTACAGCCCGGGCAGCTGCAGCGATGGGTCCCGTTTGATCGAGTGCAACTAATGCAATCGATGTAGGGTTCGGATGCTCGCCAACTTTTGCCAGCTTCAGAAATCGAGTTAACGAGATCACGTCATGTGTCCGCTGAGCAAACAGAGCATGATTATACCCGTATGTATAGCCAGCAAACTCGCGCGGATTTTCGACTACACGGTTGCGAACACTATCATTCGCTTGGTCAAGAAATTCGCCTTGCATAAACAGATCCACGCCAAGGACCGTAAAGCCGGCATCAACCAGTCGTTGGACTTCCGGATTGGCTTTATCGTTTTCGCCAAGCAAACCTTGTTTGCCAGATTCGGAAAGCCATATCACGGCCTTCTGATTCCAATTCTTGGGATAATACCATCGAACAGGGAGTTCTTCACCGTACGTTTGGTTTCGCAATAGGCCAATCATTTCAACCGAATTGCCATGGTCAACTTTTGAAGTCAACTTCCATTCAACATCGCCAGCTTGTTCGTACGTTCTCCCAATGACAGTCTCGATGCCAACCCGAAGAATATCCTTTGTCGACTCGGGGGAATCGATGGCTTGCGTCAATTGCCGCTGAGCATCTGCATGCATCCCGCGCAGGATTGCGCGTTCTGACTCGGGATCATTGGCATTCGGTGCTGGATGCCGTTCGTCCCACACCGTCAACTCATTGGGCGAAAGCGGCTCATAGTCTCGCTCGATGACGGGCGAAGCCAACCCCAGTTTAAAATGTTGATTCAACCAGGTATAGAAAGCGGATCGGGTAACTGCGTTGTAGTTGTGCGGAAAATGCTCGCCACGATTCAAAAGGATATTCTTGGGTGCGCCCGTCAGCTTATAGATCCGTTGCAGGTCTGGAAAACCTTTCGTTGACAGCTCTTTTGTCCAATCATTGGCGGTATTCATCCCTTGAGGTTTGGGGGCAAAGAGAGCTGCGAATTCCACGTTGCCCGTTCCGATCCGTAAGAGCGATGCGTTTTCACAAGTACATCCCCCTTGCATGGCGGTGCTGACCATCACGGCCGGAAACGATAGCGATATTCGGGGGTCGATCGCTGCCAGGATCATGGTTTGCGTTCCACCACCGCTGGCGCCCGTGACAGCAATGCGATCGGGATCCACTTCGGGAAGACTCAAAACAAGGTCGACGGAACGTATGGCGTTCCAAGTATGCAAACCCATGACGCTTTGCAAATGCGATTCGGCTTGCGGGCTGAAGAGCCCCCAATTCTCCGCCGAGTTCATTTCAGCTCGCTGTTTGGCAAACTTGTGGATCACATCGCGCGGAACCTGGACGGCATCGGAGTCGCTCAGCATGTCCCATTGCCATGCGACGCATCCCATTCGAGCCAGCTGCACGCACATCGACTGAAAGCGACTCTGGCCTCCTTTTTCGAAGCGTTCTTCGCCAGTCGCAATTTCGACTCGCGTTTTATCGGGAGTTTGAAGTGACAAACGCGCGTCTTGCCAATGTCCGTGTGCAAAGAGAACAGCGGGAACTTTAGTGGCAGCATTTGTGGGGCGATAAAGATTGCCGGTCACGTACAACCCGGGCGAGCTTTCGAAGTAGACCTTCTCGATGGAATATTCGCCTCGATCAATTCGGCCGTGAATGACTGCATTCATCGGTTCTCGTGTCGGCATCGGCCACAACCCCTGCGAGACCAAGATCCTTTGACGAACTTGCTTGGCTCGTTCCTGCCAAGCTTCCATCGTGGCGGGGGGCTCAAACGGAAAATAGCCGTTGAGATCTTTGAGTTTATCGAGTCGAACATCGGCGGGCTTATCACCAGCTTCATAGACGCGGGTTGGAGCTGCATTCAACGTGCTAAGACCGAGCAGAAAACAAACGACTATCAACGCTAGCAATTTCATAATGTTCCTCATAAATCCGCCTTTACCTAAACCGCCGAACTTTGTTAGGTTACTCAGTGACGCAAGGACTGTTGCTTAGGAGTATGCAACAAAGCGTCCCCGACCCAATGCAATGAATCAAACAAGGCCAAGGAGGAGCCAATATAATGCGTCTAGTTAGCTTGGACATTGATCCACAAGATCGGTCAAACCGAATACACTTAGGGCCATTTGTTGCGGGACTGAATGCTGTTTGGGGCAATCGTGGTTCCGGGAAAAGCACGATCGCCAAATTTATTCGCGGTCTATTGTACCATCGACATCGCGACGCGACTGGATACGGCCAAGATGCCGTGGATGGTTTGGTTGGGTCGATGCAATGGGCCGATGCCGCTGGGGCGACGCGTGTCATTTCGTCGGCCGACGCGGTTCACGAACGCGATTATCGGTTCGAAGGCCCCTATTATCATGCTCGCCGCCAATCGAACTTTTCGGACGCAGCAAATCCCAATGCAATTCCATCGGAACAACCGTGGCAGCGGATCGGCGGCGAAATTTTTGACGCCGTACTCTGTGGCCGCCTTGGCGAAGTTCTCCCTGAGCGACTTTGGCAAGCGGCCCGTGAACTTGGTATTCACGTCTCGACGGGGAACGAGAATGATGAAACCCTTCATCGTTTGAAGGCCGAAGAACATCGACTTCAACAACGTTTGCACCACCTTCGCGTCGATGATCGCGATCGTGAATGGTGGGCTGCCGAGCGTGAACGATTGGCCAGCCGACTCAATGAAGTCGTGGCCAATCCAAGCCTGCATGCCATTCCAGCTTCCAATTTGGTCGGTCACTCGGCTAGCTACGATTCGCAATCGCCAAGCGCATCGCAGTTACGTGAATGGGAATCACAACGCATTCAATTTCAAGCCGAACAAGCGGAGTTGATTCGCCGTGAAGCCGATCTCGTGCGTCGACTATCGGCCAAAGCACAGCGACCTGTCGCGCCCCCGACAATCACGGAACGCGAAAACGTAGCTCCGCCAAGTCAGGGACGCTATGGTCGAACCACGACCGTCTATCGCGATCCATTCGGTACATGGACTGGTTATGCCAAGCCTGTTCGCGAGACTCGCGATTTTGGTTGGAAATCGACCCTGCGAGACAACCCTGCGTCGATTGATCAGGCTGATACAGAACTATCGAGTGTTCGTCATCGACTGGCTCAAGTAAACATGCTCATTGCCGATCTAGATTCCAAGATCAAAGAGCGTCGAGTCGTTGCAGTCCATGCGACTTCAGCGTGGGAAAGCGAAGAACTTCGAGCTCGTTTGGGATATGCTGAAGAGGTTCTTAAGAGCTGGGATCTTTACGAACAAACCCGCCTTCGCCTAGCGGAAGTCCAAAATCAGCTTCGCGGCTTTGGGCCTTATCACGAAGCTTTTCGCGGTTCGTTTGTCCAATGTGTTGAACGATACGTGCGAGAGCTATCGGCAGGCGCTTTGCGTCAACTGCCAACTTGGGCGATGGAAGCCATGCGTCGCGACTTAGGCTACGCCGCCGGCTTGTCGACCAATAAAGGAAGGATCGAAAGCTACCGCGAAGTCTATCGCGACTATCGTCCGGACACGAACAAGATCGATTTCCCCGTTCCGCCGTCTCAATCTTCCGAGCGCCAGCTTGTCGAGCTAGCCATTCGAATGGCGATTCTCGATTCGGCTGCCCATCGTATCGGCCGTTTGCCGCTTATCCTGGATGATGCCCTTGATGGGTTCCACGGACCAACCCTCGATCATGTCGTTCGCGTTTTGATCGAGTTCGCTCGGGATGGCCAACAAGTCCTATTGATGACTAGCGAGCAAGAAGTCGCTGAACGCGTTCGCGTTCATCATGGCTGGGTTTCGCATCTCAACGCGGGGGCGACCGATAGCAACCAGTATGTGGTAACTCCGCGACTATACCGCGAGCCTCGCTACGAAGCCGGAAATTATTCCCGAATTCAACCAGTCGCGTTCGACGAATACTCGCCGACCTTGGCGGATTTGAATGCTCAGCTAGCCTCCGTCGATTCGAATCCGTTCGACACCGTTGCCGTGGTTCCGGCGTACCGTGAACCTCGAACCTATTCGGTTCAACCAACCGTGGTCGCCGGTAAATTCCATTTGACAGAGCGGAACCCAATCGAAGATGCACCTGGCATGCAATCGGAACTTGGCCAACGCGTGCGACGACTAGGTATCCACAGTGTCGGTCAATGGATTTCGGCCAACCCTCAGCATCTAGCTCATCGATTGGGAAATTTTGTTACTTCAGTCGAGATGATTGCTCGTCGACAAGCAGAAGCCAGACTGATGTGCGGCGTGCCTCAGCTTCGAGCTTTCGACGCTCGAGTCTTGGCAGGATGCGGTTTTACTCATCCTCAGTCGTTGGCCACCATGAAACCGGGTCGACTACTTCGGACAGTGGAAACTTTTCTCACAACCCCCGAAGGTCAAGAGATCATGAGGACGGCAACGAGCTATGAGCTGTCCCGCATTACCAATTGGATTGCGTCAGCGAAAAACTCTCGCACTTCCCGTAACGATTACCGTTACCGTTCGGCCCGCCGTCAAGAAAAACTCGCTCGCCGAGCCCGACGCGACTCCGTACGGCCAAGAACTGAACCTGATTATGCGGAACAGGATCGCTCAGAGCGAACTCGACCGGAGCGCACTCGCACAGAACGCGAAGTTCGGACGGTGCGTGTTCCTTCGGCGACCGAACGACAATCGACGTCAACCCGACGTAGCCACACAACGTCAAGTGCAGGTGGTCGTTCGTCGTCCGCCCGTTCGTCATCAACGCTCCGCTTTTTTCTCGATCCGTCCAGTCCGGTCGTCGACGCGCCGAGCATTGGACCAAGCATGGAAGAAAAATTGCGGGGCTATGGTGTAGGACTCGTTCAAGATCTTTTGCAAGCTGATGTTCATCAACTTGCAGAGCAGATTGCCGATAAACGGATAACCGCCGAAACAATCGCCGATTGGCAGAAGCAGGCAATGCTAGTCTGTCGAATTCCGAATCTTCGCGGTCACGATGCTCAAATGCTCGTCGCTTGTGGAATCACAGCCCCTGAGCAACTATTGCAAGTCAACGCAGACGCATTGCACACCAAAGTTGCAGCTTTTGCGTCGAGCAAAGCTGGCCAACGCGTCTTGCGTGGAGCTAGCGGAGCAGACCTGGCTGAGATTCAAGAGTGGATTGCTTGGGCTCGCCAAAGCCGAACGTTGCTTGCCGCGTAGTGGTAACGAACGTCCTTGCGTAATTTGAAAAGCTCGACGAAGATTTGTTCAACCTGAGTGGACTCCCACGGGATTTCAAACCGACCATGAAGATGAACAGGGGACTCGAAATCGCGTTGGCGTTCATCGTCTTTAACGTTGCAACTTGGATTCTTTGCGGACAATCTTCATGGGCTCAATCCGAACTCCCGCGATCTAGTTATTCGGAGACGGATCTCTTCGACACGGCTGAACGCGTTGAGCCAGCGAGTTCCGAACGACCCAAGTCGAATCAACTCCAACTCCCCGATTCGTTAAACGAGCTGACCGTTGAACAGACTCGTCCGAATGCCGAGCTGAGCGATTGGCTGCGGTGGCTGGTCTTAAAAAATCTACCCCCCACGTACGAAGACAATCGAAAGTGGGGGATTCAGAAATCGGTTTACGACGGCTTCCGTTTTCGACACGAGGGGATCAAGCTTGAGACGGAACGAAAGTACAAAAACGTAAAGCATGGAACTTGGTCTCGCTACTTCTTAGAGTTTGATGATCCGGAGAATCGACTTAAGCTTCAAGTGAGACGTTTCGAACCGACCCGGGATCGAATGCTGATTGATATTGAGATCGAAGCACCACTTCATGCCTTCGGTCGGATGAGCCAATGGCAACGTGATGTCCAGTTGATCAGTCTTTCGATGAATGCCGATGCTACCGTTCGGCTTAGGGTAGAAACGGAGGTCTCCATTCAGATGAACCCGTTCGTCTTTCCACCCACCATTCAGTTGGAGCCCGTTGTGAGGAACGCAACCATCGAACTTACTCAGTTCGAAGTCCATCGCATCAGTCAGCTCCATGGACCTCTAGCAGAACAGCTTGGAAAAGGGATTCGTGAGTTGGTCGATGATCGGTTGGCCGACTATTCCGACAAACTCGTGATCAAGATGAACCAAGAGTTGGCGAAACAACAAGACAAACTAAAACTGTCGCTCGGGCAAAAACTGCCTGGCTGGCTACCGGTTGGAAAATAAGGCGATCAGCAGTTTGCGAAGGACCTGAGAATAACCTTGAGCCTGAGGCGCTAGCCGATCCTCGCTGCAAATAATCGGCTAGCGCCTCAGGCTCAACCGGTAGGTTTCAGCCTGCGGCTCGCCTAAGAGGCTTCCCTACCCCTGACGTCCGTTGTAGACTAAGTGCCCGGCCGATCGAAAGTTCTCAAATACTTGGACTGCCTCGTTGTAAAGCACTCCTTCTTGCAACTCGATGCCTCGTAGTTTCAGTTCTTCGCGCCATTCAGGATGAATGGGCCCTTCGTCAAAGCCAGTGATTCGTTCACAAGCATCGTCAGCCCCTGCGATTACGAGCGATCGAATTCCGCTCCAAAGGGTCGCGCCATAGCACATCGCACAAGGTCGCCAGTTCACGACCAACTGGAGTGGCGGCAATTCTTTGCCGCCAAGATCCCAACTGGCCAACAGTTGTTGAGCTAACGATAGTGCCACAATCTCAGCATGGGCCGACGAGACATTGCAGGGAACGACACGATTGACCCCAATCACGATGCGCCGGCCACTGTCTCGTTCAAAGACGCCGGCCGAAAAAGGGCCCCCGGTTTGGTGGTCAATGTTTTTCTGTGAGAACGCGATGACCGCCCGCATTCGATCTTCGAGGTTCGGAAGATATTCGGGAAGGCTTTTTTGGGCCTCGATCGCCCATTGCGGCAAGCTAACAGAGAATTCCATGATGTCACAATCGTTACAAACGTTACAGAACAGGATATAGCCTAACGCGAAACTCAAAAAACCGCAATTTCGCTCAACTTTCATCGGCGGAGTCTAACCTTTGGGTAAGAGTTCAGGGCTTAGGGAAACGGAACGGTTGCGGTGACGTTTCAGGTCGCAATTATCAAAACGATTAGAGAAGGGTTTACGACTATGTCGCGTTTCAAGGGTTCTTCGGAAAGCATTGTGACGATTGATCGCCGACGTGGAGAGCGCCGCGATAAGCCAGCGGATGCTCCGAAGTCTGAGAAACCTGCCGGCGAGCCACGTCGCAAGGTCCAACGCCGTCGCCAAATCGATCCAACCACCTGTGAACGCGATTATACGAACGACGAAGTCGAATTCATGCAAGCTCTCGAAGTTTATAAGCGAGCCAACGGTCGGATGTTCCCAACCTGCAGCGAAGTCCTCGAAGTGATTCGCAAGCTTGGCTACGCCAAAGTCACGGCTGAAGTAACAGCCGACGAGTCAGTTGTTCCAACCGAAGTCGATGTTACAAACCTAGACTAAAGATTCGAACCGGTCGGTGGCCATCATCGAGATCGATGTACGTCTCCGAAAGTTTCCATCCCGCAGCGACGATCCAACGCTGAAAGCGATCACCCGTATGACGCTGCGGTTCACTCAAATAGACGACTCCATCTCGAGCTAAATGTCGCCGCAAGCATGGCTCGAGGATTGGATGTAGGCTTGGATCATAAACAATGTCGGAACCGAAGATCATTTTGAACTTCGGTCCTGGGAGTTGTTCTTCTTTCCATTCCAATCGGCGAATCTGAACGCTTTCTCGAACGAAGCGAGCATTGTACTTGGCGATCAGCATCGCTGCGCCGACGGCATCGGTCATCACCACCTTCGCCCCTCGCAATGCGGCCCCGATTCCTGCTCGGCCACTCCCACAGCCAAGGTCAAGAACGCGTTCCCCATCCATATCGAGCGAATCCATGAATCGCTCCAAGCCAATCGAAGCACGCCAATGCGCTGCCCAAAAAGGATCGAGATCAACAGGGCTGCGGTCTTTTCGGCGGAGGGCTTCTTCTAAAAGCCGATCTGGATCGATAACACGTGTCCATGGGTACATCTGACCGTTAAGTTCGGTGGTTGTATCTTCAATCGCAAACTGTTGCTCGATCCGCGACCGAAGTTTTTGATCCTGTTGGACATGCACCGATATCTTTAGCGCCGGTGAATGATTTGCAATTTGCTCAATCGCGTTCAATGAATATTCTTCAGACTAAGTTAAAGGGACTTACTTTCACGGAGCGTGATCTGAAGCTCGGCTGCGAGACTCGTCAGTTGCGCTATGGTCATCCGATTCGCATCTTCATTCGACAGCGTTGGATATTCGAGGACTTCTTGTAGCGTTCGAATCTTCCCTCGAATTTCTCCTTCGCGTCGACCTTCGCTTAATCCTTGGATGCGACCAAACTCGATCGCATCCTGCATTCGTGAACGAACACACGGCTCCATTTTTATTCTCGCTTCATACAAGCGACTTTCTTCCGGGCTTCGCGCGATCATATCGCAATTCTCCCATGACGATGCTGACTTCGGTTGATTTTTCTATCTCCTGAATTATCTCGATTGCAACGACGCAAGTCGATACAACGATTAAAAAATTGAACGAAATCTTTCAGTATTGGAACCTGTCCAATGAACTTCCTGTATTGGTTGGCCAGTAGTATATTACACTGTACATGGCTACAAAGACTCGGGCGGCTCGCGCCGATGTTGTAAGTGGCATGAGGGTGTGGGTCTCGTCGCATGCTAGATTGAAGATTTTCGGACGATGATTTGAAAATCCACAATCTTCAACCTTAAATGACAGTCAATTCTACCTCATCTCCTGCCCTTCTCCCCCGAAAACGGGGGCGAAGGGAGGAGGTGGATTAAGGAAAGTTGATTGCTCGACGCTGTAGTGCAGTCTTCAAGCGATGGGATCTCTATCGCGGCAGAAGAGCGCCTAAAGGCTGTACTTCAGCGCAGGACGCACAACCGTCCGAACGAACTCACGCAACTCAGTTTCAGAAAATGGTCAAAGCTGAAACGGAGTTGCGGGGATGCAAAG
>JANOAI010000445.1:0-20567 GCA_031411055.1 Pirellulaceae bacterium | reverse complement strand
GTTTCAATCGATTCGCGATGTTTCCGTGGAGCCTTCGAAAAGTACAACGGAACAACGAACGGCCGAGAGCATTGCCCTCGAAGCCGCACAACGCATCGTGGCTTCGAAAAATCCGGAGATACTGTCTAGTTCCGAATCGATTGGAGCGTATGAACTGATCAAGACCCTTGGATCTGGCGGAATGGGGAACGTCTACCTGGCCAAGCACCGCAAACTGAAAAAAGAAGTCGCGATCAAAGTCCTCTCGACCCGACATTTGCCTGACCAATCCGAACTGATCCGTCGGTTCGAACGCGAAATACACGCTGCCGGTTCACTCGATCATCCAACCATTGTCGCAGCTCGCGACGCCGGAGAAGTCGATTCCAATCTCTACCTGGTGATGGAATACATTGACGGCCTCGATCTAAGCGTCCTGATTCGTCGAATGGAGACGCTTTCGATCGCCGATGCCTGTGCGATCGGTGTACAAATTTCGCTTGGCCTATCGCACGCACATGCCAAAGGGATGGTCCATCGAGATATCAAGCCTTCGAACATCATGCTGAACGAAAATGGCGACGTCAAGATTCTTGACTTTGGCCTGGTCTTACTCAATCCTTGGGATGAAGCCGCGGGTGAGCTGACGACGATTGGGCATTTTCTTGGAACACTCGACTACATGGCACCCGAGCAAGCCGAGCGGAGCAGCGCGGTGGACTATCGAGCCGATCTCTATTCGCTTGGCGCCACCCTCTTTCGTTTGCTTACCGGCCGACCACCCTTGGCCGCAACACCAAACCTGTCGCCGCTTGAGAAGCTTCGCTTGCTAACCGATCATACACCGCCAAGCCTCAAAACACTCCGGCCCGACGCTCCGACTGAACTTGTCGAATTGATCGACAGCATGCTAAGTACCGATCCTCGTCGGAGACCGGCCAGCGCCGCCAACATCGCTGAAAAACTTGAATCGCTCGCCCAGGGAGCGGATCTTTACCAGCTGATTGCAAAGGCCAAATCGCAAGACGAACTTCCCAGCCAAACAGTGCCCGCACCGCGTCTCACCAACTATTTCGATTCCAACAGAACGAATCGCAATCGGAATAGCAAATGGCGATGGGCCGTGGCCGCGGGCTTGCTTCCGCTGGCGATGCTTGCCGGGATCGCGATTACGATCGCAACCGACCGGGGGACTTTGCGAATTGAATCCGACAATCCTGACGTTCAAGTCAACATCGCACGGGTCGTAGGCCCTAACTCTAAAACCGAACTTCGAGTTGAGAAAACCGAGACCGACATTCGTTTAGCCAGCGGCGAATACGAAATTCGGATCGCAAACACGGATGCCAATGGTTTCTCACTGGAACGAGATCGAGTTCTCATTACACGCGGTGACAAGGAAATCGTTCGAGTGACGAATGAACCCAAAGCGAAAGCCGATTCTCCCGTCACGACATTTCTTTATCACGAAAAATCATACCAAGAATGGATCCGTATTCTTCATACCGAGCGACGGGTATCAATGTTAGGCGAAGCCATTCAAGCGGTCATAGCACTGGCCGATGAATCGCAACAACTCGAAGCCGCAAAAGCCTGCTTGCTACCTGCTCGTCGTTACGGCAACTCGTCGAGTATAGGCGCTATGGACGGCAAAGAGCAAATGCTGTTAGACGATGAAGAGTACTTTATGACCTATTATGATCACAAGTTTGACGCGTTTGAAAGTGCGCATGTGTTTCAGGCGTTAGTCGAAGAGATGGAGGCGAATCATCCGAGAAGTGATCTCGCGTGCCGAACAATTCTGTCTCTGTCCTCAAATTTTCGTCAACTGCTTTCACCCAAAGCGAATCCTAAACTGAAGGATCTCCTGGTTCGCTTTAAGGATCAATTTTTGCAACCCATTCCTCAGGTAGCGAACCTTTCAATCGAATCATTGAATAACTGGGGAGTTGATCGTGCGATGCGAATAAGCGAGGAGTTGGACGAATCCATTGAGAGCGACCCTCGTTACATTGAACTTGCTGAAATGATCCTCAAAACCCCATCGAAATTTCATGTGATGGGCTTTGAAGAGCTTGGCAAAAACCGACGAAACGCAATACCGATAATGCACCTTCATCTTCTCGCAAAACTCGGGCGATTGAATGAGTTGCCTTTGACTTATGTTGTTGACTCCATAGTTGGCGACTGGAACAGTGGATACGATCACATAATCGATGAAATCATTTCAGCGATTCCAAAAAGCATGCATACCGAGTTTTCTAACCTCGTATCCAAAAAGTTAAAGGATGACTACATCATTCCTAATTCTCGATCTTTGGCCGATCTCATGGTCGCGAATGCAAAGGATCCACCTGGACTCGCAACATTACTGCGAGAAAAATCTCAAGGCATCTCCGTTGGAAACGGCTTCAGGTTCGGGAGTGCAGAGATCGCTGAGTTCTACATCGAGTTAGCAGACCGATTAGATCCAGCCAACAAGCCTAAAGAATCGACACCCACAGCAACCGTCGAGGAGAAGGAAGAAGCCAAATTCAATCGCATTGGTTTCTCTGAGTGGTTAACCACGCTCCAGGATGAACGCAATTCAAAGTTAGTGAGTGACGCAGTAGAAGCGGTTGTGACTTTGGCAAAGACAGACGACGAATCTTTGGCTGCAGCCAAAGCTTGCTTAGTCGCCGCCAGATCGTTTGGAGGTTATGCAACCATCGCGGAATTCACCAATCCGATTAATCCAGATAAGGCTTCCATAGATTTCATGGAAACCCTCGATAGGATGTATCCAAAGCTTGCGCCGTTACTTGCCGTGCAAGCGATCGAACTAGAACTTCAATCTAAAAATCGACGGAGCATTCGGACCTGCAAATTTTTGCTTGACCGATTGGATCAGTTGGTATCCGATCCGAATGTTCTCGAATCAAAACTTGGGCAAGACTCGCTGAAAAACATCGAGAATTTTCTTAAGAGCTCGGAAGATACTTCGGGACCACCCGATTGGAACCAAAAGTACCGGTTCAAGCTGGCCTATTGGAAGAACCAATCGATCAAAGATGAACCTGATTTGATTGCGTTCTTGGAGTCAGCGATCCTTAAACTCGAAACGGATATCAGAGGTTTTAGCCCTTCAATGCTCTATGCCACTTGGGAAATTAAGCGACTTGAGAACGTTCGCCCTGATATAGGAGCTTCGTTGCTTACGGGGAGTATCCGAGACGATGGTTCTGTCGAAAAACTTCGCGACCCGGATACGATCAAGCTGCTTGCTTGGTATAAGACTTCGCTGCATGCCGAAGCAATTTATGACGAGTTGCTGAGAATTTTCACCAATACGAGTTTTGAATATTCTTCGATTATCGAGAACTACTTGGTTGAGAACGCGGCCAACCCCAAGAGCGTGCGCGAAGCCATTCAGAAAAGCATCGACGCCTTAATCCAGCAGGACAATGGACCCTTTGGCTTAGACCAGGCTAGTCAAGATAGAACGAAGATTCATCTCGAAAAACTCAAACGGACGCTCGATCGTTTGTCCCAAGAAGATTGACGAAAAGTAGTCTGTAGGATGTTGACATGCAATAAGCGGGCACCAACCATCCTTTCGGATTCGGCCAGCCAATGCAGGCCAACCGTCGGCTCAAGGACACGTTCGATCGGCATACAGTAAAATGGTCAATACGGCCAAGCACCGACTCAAACTTGCGGCTCCAGCGATCCGCGATGCAATAACCGGTATGGGTTGCCCTTGGCCAATATAAGGACAGTAGCCTTGCACAAACCAAGCCGGATAGTGAGGCAGATACGAACTCCGGAATGCGGCCAGGTGGCATTGTGTCGCGATTCAAGTAACATCGCTTATTCAGTTTTTGGCTTTGCTTTGGCGATCTTGTAAACCTTCCCACCGCCATCATAGGTTGCCCATTCGCCCATCGGTTCACGGGTCTCAAAATACCCTGACAGCACAACCTCACCATTCTTTCGATGTCATGCCTGATAACCGACCGTAGCGCCATCGATCGACTGGCTTTTTTCTTAGACGGTTCCGTCCTTACTCGCAACGAACATCTTCCATTTTTTTAAGTCGCTTTTTGGGCATTCGTACGAGATCCGAAATAAAGTTGACTAGAATTACCAACTTCTTTTTTGCATCCCCTGGATTCCTTTGAACTTGCAGAACAGCTTTCGGCAGTTGAGGCTTACAATTGATGTCCGTTAACGCAAGTCCACCGGCGTCACAAACGACTTCGCGCGCTAAGCGTTTGTTTCCATTGTATTTCAGCCCGATTGAATCGTTGTTCGTTGCGGACGATCGACCAGACTACCCGATGGCTTTTATTGTGCAGATGACATTTTCAGGCAATGTCAATCGCACTGCGTTTGAGTCTGCTTTGCCAGCTGCATTGGCAAGGCACCCACTGCTAAAGTCGCATCGGCAGATGGCAAAACAAGGACTACCGTGTTGGGTGCCAGCTCCCGACACAATGCCAGTAGTCGACTGGGGCAATGAAGGTGATCCCGTCGATTTGTCGCAGGGGGAATCGATCAACCTGGAAATGGAGGTGGGACTACGGATTTGGATTCGCGAGGGTTCTGGGACGACGTTGATGACCATGCAGTTCCATCATTCATGCTGTGACGGAATTGGCGGATATCGGTTCATCGGCGACTTGTTGGCACTGTACGGCCAAATCTCGGGTTCCGATTCGACCCGATACGAACTTGCTCCGCTTGATCCTAAATTGCTTCGTAATCGAAAAATGCGAATGACTGAATTTGCATTTCGAGGAAAGACATGGCAGTTGCAATGGCGCTGCTTGAAAGAGTTTTCAAAACTGTTTCGGAAGAAGATATCTCCCGTCGCTCCGCCAGTAATCGCGCCAGCGAAATCTAACCGCGCAGCTTATCCTCAAATTGTCGTTGCATCGTTTGACCGCGAGACATACACGCGACTTACGAATGCTGCCAACGAAAAGCAAATCGGATTCAACGATTGGCTTGTCACCTCTTTGTTCAAAACCCTTCACGACTGGAACATCCAGAGCGAGTCTCCATCGAACACTCCTTGGATACGAATCATGATGCCGACCGACATGCGCGAAACAGAAGACTATGCGATGCCAGCGGCGAACATCGTAAGCTACACGTTCTTAACACGAAGAATGAGTGAATGTCGATGCTCGAAATCGCTGGTCGAAAGTATACGCAGCGAGACGGCTTTGATCAAAAATGAAAGGCGCGGACTCCTATTTGGCGACGCCTTGGGGGGAGCCACTAAATATCGTTGGGTTCTCCCATTCATGGCCTCCAGCAAACGCTGTTTGACAACGGCGGTTTTGTCGAATGCGGGTGATCCGTCCAAACGATTTATTGCAAAACTTCCGAGAGATAAAGGCCGAATTATAGCGGGCAACCTTGTTCTGGAAAACATCATCGGCGTCCCGCCACTTCGAATAAACACTCACACATCGATATCAATCATTACATATATGCGAAAACTCGAAATCTGTATGCGATGCTGCCCAGAAAAGTTCAGCACAGTCGATGCCAAACGCCTGGTTGACATGTACGCTCAATCGATCCGCGAACTGATTGATTAAGGCTCGCGTTCAATCAGTTGTTTGCAGGTAGTCTAAATTCTGATGGAAGAAGCATTCGTCCGGTATTGCCTTCGACCAAACGTCGTTGATGACGTCGCAAAATTCTAAGTGACTCATCGGGGAGTGTTTCAAGTCCATGTAGGCTCAAATGACGATGTCCGCCAGATAGAGCGTCGCCGCGACTTCCGGACTAAGCGTCTTCAAGCCGTTCTGGCTGAACTGGATTGAGGTTTTCAACTTCGCAAGAACTTCGGCAGTGGCAATATCCAATACATCGATTCCATTATGATCGAGGTAAGTTGACAGTGAATCTGTTCTATCGGGCATTGATAGTCCAAAGCCGAGTGCAATCGCTTGCGATTGTAGAATCGCTCGATGTAGTCTGTGGCTGCTCGGGCATTCACCGGCGGTTGCTGCTCGCTTCTACGCACAAGCTCGCAGCGAGGTAGCTGATACGGCAGCTAAGGAAAACACGGTTCATATCGATGAAAACGCAGTCGAAAAAGTGGGGTCCAAAATGGGGCCCGTTGATGCCAAAACAGGGTCTAAAATGGGGTCCGGCGGTATCCATTCAGACACTGGTGACAACCTTCAAGAAATGCAAAAAACCCATGATAAACATGGGGTTTTGCCGGCTTCTGATAGTGTCAGTAGCACTCTTGATGTAACTGACAAGTGGGCGGTATTGGACTCCTGAAACGACGCATACTCATCATGATTCCCAGGGGAATCCGACAAATCCAGGCGCGACGCGGTCGCGAATTGTGCATTATTTTGGGCAATCATCGGACCTCAGAGGCCATCAGGAATCGCTATCGAAGTGGCTCGACCATTGCCCGATCGATGATGCGCTTTTGAAAAAGTCGATTGTTGAGGCAGTTATCGCCTTATTGCTACCTCAACCCTTGAGGACTTTAGGGGAAGTTTGTAAAAACCATTTCGATCCGTAGCACCGCACAACTAAAAGCCGACTCGATTTATCGCTGGATCCGTAGCTCGACTAGACAAATCTTTTGGATTTACGGCCTGTCAACTTTTTGAACGATAAAGTGCAATTGGCCTCGCAATTTATTGCGGAGATTAGCTGCAGTTAACTCGTATTCACAAGAAAACGAATTGGAATTGTCGTACAAATCGAAAGTCAACGCGAGCGAAGGCAAAGCTGCAGTAGTGCCGTGCTTAATTGAATCAAAATGATCCGAAACCTGAAAACCTTTGCGGGTCTCTCTTATTTCGAAACTCGACACTGTATCGGCATCAAAATACGCCCTATTAACAAACAAGTCATTCGGGCTTGGGAGCTCTAGCGACGGCGAAGAAAAAATGTTCTCGTAAACTGTCTTGGGGAGTTTGGGAAGAGTCGGCCTTATAGGCTTAGCGTCTAAATCCACTTTTTGAACGATCGTCAGATTGGGGGGGAAATGAAGGATGACGTCAACGTCATTTGCCGGAAGAGAACCCTCCTCATTCGAAATCACCACGTCAAAGACGAAACTTCTCCGAAGTAAATTTTCCAATTCAGCACTCTGACGTTTGAACTCACCGTGTTTTATGAGGTACAGCTCGAGTTGTGCATTGTAGCGTTCACTCGCTTCAACAGAAATGAAATCCATCGGTTGAATCTTCATGAAATCAAAGTGCGTTTCCGATTCTGAAGCGTTCGAATTGCTGTTCAATTCATCCCTGCTGAGACGATGTTTTCCTCGAATCCATTGTATTTCTTTTTCGAGCGATTTTTCGTCGAGTCCTATCGGAGGATAAACTTCAAATTCCGTCTTTGTGGCGAGTCCGGGGTTGAATAGCACTTTCAAGACTGGCTTTGTGTTTTGGAGAGATGCGTTTTCTCTTTTCAATCGCTGAATCTCCAAATCTCGCTCGTCGAGTTCTGGGGGCAACCGGTATTTTGCTGGTATCTCCGTAGTCTCGATACCTAGAGTATGGCACTTCAATCGCGGCCCCGTATCGTGCGTTATCAACAAGGTTGGGGTAGAGGAGTTTGATTTCGAGAACTCTACGATTGATGCAATCAAAACGTCGTCGTTCCGCTCTGAATCCAGTCCTGTTCCGTGCATTTCGGCTTTTGTAGGAATGCGAACGTAAGCAACGCTCACGCCATTTCGCACAGGGTGTGACCTGAGAATACAGTTCTCAAGAAACTTTAGACTGTTTCGTGCTCGTTCGCGGATTTTCTCGGAACGATGAGAATCCTTATGCTTATCCAATTCGAAAATGGTTATTTCGGACACGCAAATTTGGACAGTACTTGCGCCGAGAAAATTGCAAAAATCTATTTGCTCGATCGGCAAGCAATGAAGGTAGATCATCGTGTCAAGGAATACGTTCACAGAAAGACTCTCGCAACACGAGGAAGTCGTTTTTCCCGGAAATCCATTCCGTGAAAATCGACCACAGGATTGGGGTGTGGAAATTATCGAACGCAGGAAGAATTTGAATCAAATGGTTAAAGTGTATCATTCGTGCTTAGAAGTATTGAGAGTTTTTTGACGGCCGCAGGCGTCCGCTTCCTCAAGTCGACAAAAACTCCGCGAAGAATGTGCGGGAAGTCTTCAGCGGGGCACGTGAGGGAGGTCCTGGGCAGGTCGACCCAACGCTCTTTCATTTATGGAAACGCAATATGCTGAGATTGGCGGGCAAAAACTACGAATTTATTTCGCGGGGTTTAGCCAGTCCGGACTGCCAAACCTGTGCGTTCAAACTCGAATAAACTGAAACTTACGAAATGCGTCGACCTACGCGTCGAAACTTTTGAAATTTGAAGCTCCAGCAGGTCGGATGGAAGCAGTAGCATGACCAATGTGAAGGACATGCTTTGAGAAGTTCGATCGGTCCTGCGAAATTGCGATTACACTAGATTTCCTCAATCGCATTCAGATCGCTATCCATGCTAAGACCCGCCCGAATCGACAAGCTAGTCGCCCAGTGCAAATCGTGGAGCGACTTCACGCGCGCACTCGCACCGCTGAAAGCCGCCGAGAAGGGCGATGTTTTCGAGCGACTGACTCAGCTCTATCTCCTCACTCGCCCGGAGTTCGGGGGGACGAAGCTCCGCGATGTCTGGGTCTGCAAGTGGGACCTCCCGCCGAAGATTCGCAAACAGCTAAAACTACCCAATGCCGACGAAGGGATCGATCTTGTCGCCCAGGCTCGCGACGGAACCTTTTGGGCGATCCAGTCGAAATTCAAAAGCGATAAGGATAAGCCTCCGACCCGAAAAGAGCTCTCAACGTTTGCAAACCTTGCGTTTATCAATTGCCGCGGATTTTTTTCCGAAGCATGGGTTGCACATTCGTCGAGTCGGCCCGTACGCAAAGGCAAGCTCGCGGGTCATACGTCGGAGATCGGACTCGAGGCTTGGCTTGCCCTCAGTCCCGAAGATTGGAGCCTCATCCATAAGCGCCTTCAAGGAAAGGCGGCGCGACCGAAGCGACGACAACCGCGACCCCATCAGATAAAGGCGATCAAAGCCGCGACCGACCACTTTGGCAAAAAGCAGCAAAGTCGCGGCAAGCTCATCATGCCTTGCGGAACGGGTAAGAGTCTAACGGCCTATTGGATCGCGAAGGCTCTCAAGGCGCAGACGATTCTCGTCGCGGTCCCGAGTCTCGCGTTGATCAAACAGGGCGTCGAGGATTGGACCCGCGAGATCGTCGCGACCGGAGAGAAGCCGGTGGCTGAATGGTTGTGCGTTTGCAGCGACGAGAGTGCGGGGAGAGTCGAACGCGACCAGTTTGTCGCCGACGTGTATGAGCTCGGCCTCGATGTGACGACGGAGCCGGAGAAGATCAAATCCTTTTTGACGAGTCGAACGAAGTCGCGGCGAATAATTTTCACCACTTACCAAAGCTCGCCGCTACTGGCGAACGTAGCGAGGAAAGTGGGCGCCGAGTTCGATCTTGCGATCTTGGACGAGGCCCACAAGACCGCAGGGGCAAAGGGCAAGACTTTTGCGACGCTGCTTTTCGACAAGAAGATGAAGATCCGTCGGCGCATCTTTATGACGGCGACCGAGCGCGTCGTCAAAGGCGAGCACGACGAGATCGTCTCGATGGATAGCGAATCGGTCTACGGTCGCGTTTTCTATCAATTAACCTTCAAACAAGCGATCCACTCCAAGCCGCCGATCATCTCTGACTACAAAGTTTTGACTTTGCTAGTGACCGAAGAGGAGATCAAGGCACTGCTTTGCGATCGTCGCCTCTTGACCGATCAGCGATTCGGCCTCGAGGAAAAAGACTCGCGGGAACTTTGCGCGGGAATAGCACTTCAAAAGGCCTTCGGCAAGTATGGAATCAAGCACGCGATTTCGTTCCATCGAAGCATTCGATCCGCTGACGATTTTCGGGCCCAGCAAGCGAAACTTGTCGCGGCACGTGTCCTTCGACCAAGCGTCGATTGTTTGCACATCTCGAGCAAGAAGACCGCAGGCGAGCGCGCGGAATTATTGCAAGAGTTCGCCGCAGCGGAGCGGGCGCTTTTGACTAACGCCCGCTGTCTAACGGAAGGCGTCGACGTCCCGGCGATCGATTGCGTCCTCTTCGCCGATCCGAAGCAAAGCAAGATCGACATTGTCCAAGCCGCGGGGCGAGCTCTTCGTCCGTATCCCGGAAAGAAATTCGGCTACATCATGCTCCCGCTGGTGGTCCCGGATGGAATGACGGTCCAGGAGTTCACCGAGACGACGGAGTTTCGCGAAGTCGGGAGAGTACTCGCTGCGTTATCGACCCAGGACGAGCGGATCGCCGAAGAGTTTCGCGTCGTCGACCGCGGGAGAAAGCCGAGCGGCCGGATCGTCGAGATCGCCGGGTCTGTTCCGGTTGGAATGAACATCGACTTGCGCGAATTTGCGAAAGGCATTTCGGCCAAGCTTTGGGAGCGGGTCGGCCGTGTCAATTGGCGACCGTTTGAGGAGGCGAAGGAATTTGTCCGCGGCCTCGGACTGAAATCAGGAGACGAGTGGAAAGCATTTTCGAAGTCCAGAAAGCTTCCCAAGGATATTCCTGCTTATCCCGATTATGTTTACGCCGGCAAAGGCTGGAAAGGCATGGGTGATTGGCTTGGGACTGGTTATGTTGCGACACGACAGAGGCATTATCTAAGCTTTGATGACGCAAAACTATTCGCTAGGAGCTTGGGATTAAGTACGGGAAAAGAATGGTTTGCCTTGGCCTCATCTGGGATGTTGCCTGAAGATATTCCCGCTAGACCCAATGTCGTTTTTGCTGGAAATGGGTGGAAGAGCTGGGGCGATTGGCTCGGGAGTGGTTTTGTCGCCCCGTCGATGCGAAAATACAAGACATTCACAGAAGCTAGAGAATTTGTTCGAGGACTGGGCTTAGGTTCATTAAATGAGTGGAAAGAGTTCACCAAGTCGAACCACTTTCCATCAGACATTCCGGTTAATCCAGCGCAAAAATACAAAGGTAGTGGCTGGATTGGATTCGGCAATTGGTTGGGAATCGGCAAGTTCGCCGACTCAAAGCGAACTGTTCGGACGTTTTTCGAAGCTAGATCATTTGCAAGAAGCCTACAACTGTCGTCGATGAATGAATGGATCGAATTCGCCAAGTCAGGGAATCTACCTTTAGATATTCCAGCATTTCCTTCAAAAGCGAAGTCCTACAAGAAGTATTGGGCGGGATTTGGTGACTGGCTTGGCTATGAATCGTCGGCCAACAAGAAATACCGCACTTTCAACGAAGCACGAACATTTGCACGAAGTTTGAAATTGTCTTCTCGTGAGGAATGGTGGGAACTCGGCAAAGCGAAAAAGCTGCCATCGGATATACCCGCGTATCCCGAACATTATTTCAAAGGGAAGAAGTGGAAGGGCTGGGGCGATTGGCTAGGGACCGGAAATGTCGCGGCGATTCGACGGACGTTTCGAAGCTTTGGCCAAGCAAGACAATTTGCAAGGAGCTTAAACTTGAAATCAAAATCAGACTGGGAGTCAAAAAGCAAATCTAGGTTTTTACCGCCTGATATTCCCGCCGCTCCGTGGAAAACTTACAAAGACAAAGGGTGGTCAGGGTGGAGTGATTGGCTCGGAACCGGCAAGCCGCCACGAAAAAAAACGCACTAACTCAAGTCCTTCGGCTCAAAAACGATCAGCGTCGTCCGCCTCCCTCCCTAGTCGTCCGTTTCCATTGCGAGGGCTCGAGTCGCCGTCGCCCGCGATCGTAATTTTGATGCCAAGCCGAAAGGCGAAAAGGCGTCCAATCGAACGATCTCCGCGTAGTGTAGCAACGGCGTCGCCTCGCGCTAAATAAAGGGTGTCTTGAACCTCTATCGCTCTCGATGAGGACTGGCTGGGATCCCCCCCAGAAGGCCCCAAAGCAAACCAATGATGGCGGGGGGTTGAATTCTAGACCGTGTCCGATCGTCAGACCGTAGGTTAGTCGCACGCGAATCAACGCCGGAAATTTTAGGGGGTTATTTGGGAAACATTGGGTTTTCGATCGACTCCAGCAAACAAGCAAGTGTGTCGAATAGCGCGGTTGTTCCCTCTGGGAGCGACATGAAAAAACCGAAAAAGGGACCCTTAGCCACTCTAGGAACGTCACTTTCCGAATTGACTATTCGAAGAGACAATTATTCGTGCTGGCACTCACCAGCAATCCAACGCTCTGAGCCTGAGAACTTAGGGCTTCGAAACGGTAGCGGACTAATTACCCGCGTGCATCCAGCGAACCCGAGCGAGCCTTTGCGCCGGGTTTCTGGATGGCCTATCCAAACGATTCTGAAGGCCTTCATATGCAGTCAATTATTGACCGATTTCTCAAGTGCGACTTGTTTCAACTTCTTATTCTGAAGCGTCGAGTATCCTGGAACGATTCGGCAATTACTGGCTACAAAATACAAGAGACCCATTGCAGCCACTTTATTGATGGCGAGCGCAAATGGAGTTGGCTTGGAGGTCGCAGGCTTGCGGACGATTTATGGCTCGAATACTGCCTACGCACCGAGGCCGACGCGATTGAACATCTAAAGCATTGGAAGCCGGTAGCAATCGATGCGGGAAAGCAGGTAAACCGAATTGGCGATCCTTTCTTTGATTGGCTGCTAGCCCTTTGGGAGCATGAATCGGCGATGCGCGTTTCCATTGACGAAGTCACCCGCTCAATACGATTGGAGAACGACTACGAACAATTGACGACAGGCAAGGCTCAGACGGAAGTCGTCCCTAAGCTAGAGTACTTTGTTTTGAAGGACGCTGGAGGGACGAGCGCAACTCTTTACGAACGATTGATTACCGGACTAGCCAAAAGTCTAACCGAGGTGGACCATGACTTTAGTGATTGGTCGACTTGGATGTGGAAAAAGGACATTGTGTCGGCATTGAAGGCGGGAACTTGGAGAACGCTCGAAAGGAATAGTGTAAAGCCAAGATCTCGATACCAAGTTGAGAGCAACGCGAATCACCATCAAAAAGGAAGGTGGCGTCAACGATTATCGACGTAAACTCTGGATTCGAATTGCAAGTAAGTATTTTTTGTCTTCGCGAAAGCTACTCAAAGTTGCCATACTTCTTGCCAAAGTTGCCACACTTCTTGCCAAATCAATTCTGGTGACTTCTTCGCCGTTGGTGAGATGCTTGCCGTCGCTAGACTTCGAACAACGTAACCAAACTTAACGTTGAACCGGAGACAAAAACGATGATAAAACCAGCGACGATTGACCGCGAAGCGTTCTATTCTCAAGAACAAGTCAAGAATGAATTGGGGATTTCGATTCGAGCAATCGGCGATGCTTGCCGAGCTGGCGAATTGAAATCGACTGTACGGGCCAGCAAACGTTTCTTTCGCGGCCAGTGGCTTATTGATTGGCTGGATGGAAATCACCAATCGGAAGAGAGCGATTCTCAGACCGAATGATCCCCGCGTAAATGCGATGCGGGGCTTGTGGGGAGTCGATCCCACAAGCCCCGCTAATTTGCATTCTCACCGCATACAAGCATCGCCGAACACAAGCAACGGAGTACAAGACATGTTAACAAATCCGCTTACGACGAGCGATCACAGATCGGATTCACCACCCGAGCCGGCACGGACTCGGCAAATGGACCTACCGAATTTTGATTCCGATCGACAGGCGGTCGAAACTCGATGGGGATCCACCGCCGTGGTCATCGTGCATCGCGACTTTCGACCACTGGAGGCGCAATAGTGTATCGCCAATTAGAGTTACCGCTTTCCCGATTTGAGCAGAGAGACATTCTGCGGGAAATGCAACTGAAATCGTTCGGCAAACGTGGCCAAGTAGCGGGAGCAATTACACAAAAGGCGATCCTCAAAGAGTTGATGGCCTACGGCGAGAAATTTGGAGCGTGCTTCGCGAGCTTAACGACTTTGGCGGAAGCGGTTGGATGTTCTAAGAAAACGATTCAAAACGGTTTGAACGCGCTTGAAGCTCAGCGCCTGATCATGAGGGTGAAGCCCTCACGGGAAAATTATCGTGGCGCAAGGTCGAACCAGTACATCATTGATTGGGGTGAAGTTGGTCTTCTTGCCAATCGAATGATTGTCGAGCGACGTGAAACAAGTGAAATCGCTCGACCGGCCGTTGATTCAGAACAGGTGGCAAGAATTGCCGATCAAGTGGCAACAAATGCCGAACATGTGGCAACTGATTCGGATCAAGTGGCAACTAACGTTGATCAACTGGCAACAGTTACCACTGAAGTATTAAAAGAAAAAGAACAACGTGAAAATACGAACGAAACAGACAATGAAACAGAGTTGGATTGGCTGTTCGTTCGTGAGGTTTTGATTTCATTTCGATTGAAGAAAGCCGACGAGGCGATAACCAAAGCCAAAGAGCGCGGTCTCGGTATCGATCAAGCATTCAGCTTGATGACGTACTACCAGACGATTCACGACGGCGCGGAATTGAAGGATCTACGGGGGCACCTCTTCAATTGGTTCGTGGATGCGTTTTCCGCACCTCCGAAAGCATTGCAAGTAATAACCGAGCATACGCCAGCGAAATTTGTAATTAACGCCACGAAGCTGAAGGCAATCCTTCAAAAGCTCCTTCAAGATGGGATGATCGAGGAACATCACGTTGAAAGCCGGCTTACGCTTGCGCGATGCATCTACGACCTTGGACGTCGTCGACAGTATCGAATGATTTCCGACACAGAACATTCAGAAAAGCTCACGGAGCTCGAAATCAGCAAACGTGAATTCGAAGAAATGGTGAATGCTGAAATGAATCATCGGGCAACACCTGCAACATCGGAGGTCATATCATGATTGCACCGAACAAACTGGAATCGCTTGAAGATGACGAGCTTGACCGCTTGGCGGAAATGATTGCGGAACGAGTTGCCGAAAAAGTTCAAAGCCGACTTGGACGGAAACCCGATGAAATCCTCTTGGATCGGTTCGGGCTTTCCAAGGCAATCGGTTTGAGTGTTGCGACCATCGATAGGCGTGTTCGCGATAATGCAATCCCCTACTTTCGATCGGGACGACGGATTCAGTTTCGTTTGTCCGATGTTCTTGAATCGCTTGCGTCGAACGCCATCAACGGCACGGCTACTTGATTTTGTCCATACTGTTCCTCTAAACTTCAGAACTCGCAGCTAGCCCGACGGGGTGAAAAGCCGGAACTTAGACCGGCTCCGCTGCGGGACTTTCACAATCTAAGACAACGACTAAGGGTTGTACTCATGGCTTCGCTGTACAAGCAAAAGACCAGTGGCAAGGTCGGCTATCGCATTCAGTTTCAGGGACCGAAAGCCGCTACCAATGATCCAAGGCTATCGCTCTGGCTTGGAACTAATGTTTCCGAGAGTTTTGCCGAAGAGGTTGTTTCATTCATCGATGTCATGGTGGAAGCCTTGAACGATGGCCAAGCCTTCGACAAACAAACGCGAGCATGGATAAAGAGCCTCAAGGATGTTCACCATGAGAAGCTTGCCAAGGTTGGGCTTGTTGAATCGCGGAAACCCAAGACCGTCGACGTCGAAGAGCCAAGAACGCTAACGACATTGGTCGAGCGTTTCTTGAAGACGGTAACGCGACAAAAACCAGCTACCCAAATAAAGCTCAGGCAAGCCGGCAATTGCCTTACCCGATACTTTGGCGATACTCGCAAGATAGATTCCATAACCGCCGGACATGCTGACGAATGGGCGGTATGGATGGCAACCCATGGGAACATCCGTGAAGGAAAGAAGCGGAAGGGGAAAGACGGAAAAGCGATTCAGGGCCGAACATCCCTTGCCGATAGTACCGTTCGACGTCGAAGCGGACTTTGTAAGCAGATACTCGACTTTGCGGTTAAGCTGCGATGGATCTCTGAAAACCCCTTTGCCGGCTTGGTCGCATCGGTACAACCGAACGAAGAGCGGATGAAGTTCATCGACCATCCGACGATAAACAAAGTTATCGAAATGGCTCCCGATGCCCGATGGCGGGGAATCATCGCGCTTGCTCGATTCGGTGGGCTCCGCATTCCGTCGGAGCTGACGCGACTACGCTGGAGCGACATCGACCTTGAAACCGGCTCGATGCGAATTCACGCGACTAAGACCGAGCACCACAAGAATAAGGGAATCCGCTTCTGTCCGATCTTCCCCGAATTACGGCCGTATTTAGAAGACCTCAAGAGGCTTGCGAACCCTGGCATTGAATCGCCGATAGATGGTCTCGTTTTTCCCGAACTCACGAGCGCTATCAATCTCCGCTCGCAGTTTGAAAGAATCATTGCCAAGGCGGCTGTCGAGCAATGGCCGAAGCTGTTCCAAAATCTCCGCGCATCACGCGAAACGGAATTGATGGCCATCTTCCCGGCGAAGGATGTTTGCACATGGATCGGCAACACTCAGCAGATTGCCATGAAGCATTACGCGATGGCTACCGAAGAGTCATTCCGAAGAGCGGTTAAAACAACCACTTTGCCGACCGAAGTAAAAGCGCCGCCAGTCGATGAATTGCCCAATGCCGAAAAAATTGGGCAGGATTTTGGGCAGAATTTTGGGCAATCAGGGGAAATCAACAGCCCTAAGGAATCGTCACCAAATTTGCCATCCAATGAAAAAACCGCAGAAAGCCAAGGAAAAGAGGGCTTTTGCGGTGCTATGCGGACTGGTGATGAGAATCATCAAACAGAGATAAGTGGGCGGTATTGGACTCGAACCAACGACCTCAACGATGTCAACGTTGCGCTCTAACCAACTGAGCTAACCGCCCGAATTTTGCCTGCGTTCGGATTCGTCCGCTGAAATATCGGCGAGATCGGCTGTTTTGTAAAGGCGATCTAAAAATTCTGTGGTTTTCGCCCGAAGAATCGGAAAAAACCCAAACCACTGTTGACGGCTTCCCCGCCGCTAGCCGATACTTTGGGCGAGATAGGTTGCTTTGCTTGAAAATTTCGTTCAGGCAGAGTTCGCCGCTTTTTACGCCCGCTCGGCTGCGGAATTGGTCCATTCACCAGCCAGGGGATTGTTGTTTTTTCCTTCAAAAAGGGTTCCACAATCGACCGGATACAAACTCGCGTTAACGCGCAAATTCGCATCTCTCCCATTCGTGTCATCGCTTCGGATGGCGCTCAATTAGGGGTAATTCCGACCGAAGAAGCTATGAATCGAGCCCGCGACGCCGGACTCGATCTCGTCGAAGTGGCGCCCAACGAAAAGCCACCTGTTTGCCGCATCATGGACTTCGGCAAGTATAAATACGAGAAAAGTAAAAAAGCAGGTGGCCACAGTCACCAAACCAGAACTAAGGAAATTCGCCTGCGCCCGAAAACCGGCGATCACGATATCGATACCAAAGTTCGTCAAGCCATCGGCTTCTTGCAACACAAAGACAAAGTCCAAGTGATGGTTGTCTTCCACGGTCGCGAAATGGCACACATTGATGAAGGTCGGCGTGTGATGGAAAGTGTCATCAAGACACTGTCGGAGTATGGGAAGCTTGAACAACCGCCCCAACAGCAAGGCAAGCGTATGCTAGCCGTCCTCGGCCCGAAGTAGTCGAATTGGCCTGCTGCATTGGATACTTGAGGGAGCTGAACCGAATGGGTTCGGCTCCCTTTTTCTTTGTGTGTCTTCGAAATTGGCTGCGGCAAGCCGTACGGGATCTAGCTGGAGCTCTATTCCATGTTCAACGTACGACGGACTTTCAGTTCGTCGACCCAAGTCGGCACCGACGGACTGGAAGTCCGTCGTACGAGTTCAACTCAACCCTCATTTTAAGTTGTGACCAAGCTCTAGCGGCCTGTTGATTTATTACGAATTCCGAAAATAGTGCCGTTTAAAATAACACGAAGCGCAAGCGAGTGGCAGAATTTGACCGCTTGCTTGCGCGTTATTAAATCAACAGCCCGCCAGATCCATTCGAGGTAGTTGATGCGAAAGCCGCAACTACTTTATCGATGGCCGAAATAAGTTAAGGATTCATTCACGAAATGAATGGCTTCACGAACGAGTAGATGGCGACTAACGAAATGAGGATGCCTGCTAGCCAAAGCGTGGCGTCCCATAGCTTTGAAGGCACGAGTGCCGGATTGAGTTTTTTGTAGCGAAAGTACAAGGCGGCACAGGCAATCATGGGGAGTGTTGTCGCTTGCGCGCATCCGCCGATGACGATCATCGTCTTTGGGTTGGAAAACATCAAGCAAAGGGTCAGAGCGACTATTGGGAACAAGAGGGTTAGCCGATGGATCCATCTCGCTCGATCGTTCGCATCTCGGTAAACCTTTGCCTTGTTGAGTCCCAAAAAGTCGGCTGTCATGCGTGCGTTCCCTGCGCAAGACAGGTAGAGGGTTTTAAAGAGTACAGCGCAGGCGCCGAGTAGAAACAGAACTTGAGTCCAGCCACCAAAGCTATCGACGAACATTCTCGACAAGGTCGCAATCATTTCCGGCCCTTTGGGATCGAGCTTCTGAGGATTTAAAACACTGGCCCCCATGAAGTAAAACGACACCGTGGAAATAGTAAACACGATCATGCTGGTCCAGGCATCGAAATACATCACGCGAATCCAACCTCGAGCTCGACGTTTCCAAGCATCGCTATTATCGTTAACTCCAACATAGCGAGCGTACCCCTTCTCAAGGCACCAATATGGATAGTAGAAAAGTTCAGTCGCCCCTACGCCGGTGATTCCGAAGACGGTGAAGGCCGTCGCGAGGTTCCCTAAATCCGTCATCGAATGCAACGGATTGAGCCCTGAGATAACCTCGTTCCAGCGGATTGGATACCTTGTCCACGACAAGGCAATGGTCGCCGTCACCGTAAGCAACGTCACCGTCACTACGATCGCAGTTGTAATCCATTCGATGCGTCGGTAGCTGCCGCTCCACAGTAGTAGCATGGTTGTACCGCAGACGCCAAAGGCCCAAATCCACTGCGGATTCTGGGCTAAGAGTGGCAGCCAGGATACGTTGCCTTTGCTTTCCGAAGCGATCGATTGGCTCACGCTCGGAAACGTCAGATTCAACGCTTGCCCGATCGTTCCGGTCATCCCACCCAACTGAAAGACAGTTGCCAGCATCATGATGAACCACCACCAGACCAAAAAATTGGCGCCGAAGCGCGGAACGTTGATTTCATCGAGAGCCCCCAACGTTGGCTTACCGGATGCGATTGCGTATCGACCAAGTTCAATTTGAACGAAGACCTTGATGACACAGCTTAGAAGAATCAACCATAGAAACGAATAGCCACTCGTTGCACCTAGGCCGGTCGTCACCAACAATTCGCCGGAGCCTACAATCGTACCGGCTAAAACGATACCAGGTCCGATCATGCGCAACGTTTTCCAGAGCGATGTCGGTGGTTCGCGTACAGCCTCAGCCGGCAACGCATAGGGATCGTAAGAAGTCGTTCGTTTCCGGTTGTCATTAGACAGGCTCGACGCTGGATTCGGGGACGTTTTTTTGGCCACGGTAGAAAGTGCATCCAACTGGAGAGGTTTGTGTTTGGGAGAGAAGTATAACGAACGGAATGTCTCCCCGGCATTGACTGGCTTAAGATTTGGTAGACTAGGAGATCAAGCCGATCCAGGCTCGCGCGTGAGCTGTGTCGCCCCTCCGGGGCTTCGTTGACAAAAGATATCCGAACCGGGGCTTATCAGCCCCGGCATTGGTTGTACCGACCCTTCGGGTCTAAAAGCGTGCAACTTCAAAAAGCGCGAGCGAGTGGCTGAAGCTCGAACAAAAGCCACTCGCTTGCGTTTCACGTTCATCAGTAAAGTTCACCATCCGTTTGCATTAAAGGGAATCGAGGATTGCAATGATTGTAGGTGTTCCTAAAGAAATCAAAGATGATGAGTATCGGGTGGCGATGTTGCCGGTGGGAGTCGAGGAGTTAGTGCAGCGTGGGCATCGCGTGATCATGCAAGCCAACGCCGGGATCGGGTCCGGGCTAGCCGATCACGATTATCTTAAAGCAGGGGCCGAAATGGTTTCGTCGGGGGCGGAGGTTTTTGCTGAAGCCGACCTGATCGTGAAAGTCAAAGAGCCAATGCCGAGCGAATGGACGTCCATTCGTCCCGGGCAATGTTTGTTCACGTATTTTCATTTTGCAGCTTCGCGTGAGCTTACCGAAGCCATGGTTGCCTCGCAGGCGACTTGCCTGGCGTATGAAACGCTTCGCGATCCGCAAGGGCGATTGCCATTGCTAACACCGATGAGCGAAGTCGCTGGTCGCATGAGCATTCAAGAAGGGGCCAAGTATTTGGAACGTCCACAGCAAGGTCGAGGTATTTTGCTTGGTGGTGTGCCCGGTGTAGCTCCAGCTCATATTACGATTCTCGGCGGTGGAATCGTTGGGGCAAATGCGGCCCGCATCGCAGCTGGCTTTCAAGCCAGCGTGTCGATACTCGAGGTCAATATGGATCGCCTTCGATACTTAGACGATGTCATGCCGCCCAACGTGACGACCCTCTTTAGCGATCGGCACAATATTCGCGATGAATTGCGACTGGCCGATTTTGAGATGGCTATGCAGGATGTCTATGACTTCTT
>JANOAI010000444.1:0-8039 GCA_031411055.1 Pirellulaceae bacterium | reverse complement strand
TTTTTCCGGGTTCTTGGTCGCCAGAACAATGCTCGTTCTGGGAGTATTGACCGTAACGGCCCACAGCCAAACGCAATCGACTTCTCGAATCATCGCCAACTCAGATCTCGAGAAGGCAAGTGAAGATGAGAAGTCGCCATTGGGATATGAGCTTCACGGTGATGTGGCATACGGGTATCTAAGTACTTCTGGCGCGGATGTTTCGGGTTGGGGGTTGCGATTCCATTCAGGCAAAGATCTGAACGAGGATGGTGAACAAACTGGATTGGCGACAACCACGGTTTCTAACTTACCCAAAGATCAGCGCTGGTTTCGACTACGAGTGCATGGGCTGGCTCAAGAAGGATTCGCAGTAGCGCGAGATGAACTGTACATGCAGGTCGCCTTTTTTAAGAACAATGGTAAAGACGCGCTCGATAAGATCCAAAAACAAATCTACCCACAAGTTGAGCGTGAACGTATTGACCTAAAGGATAAAGGAACACATAAAAATCTCGGTGTAGCGACGTGGCGAATATATGAGCTAGACTTTCGCACTCCCTTTCCAGAAATCGATGTTTTACAGGTCGGCATTGGGATGGCGGGTGGAACGGGCGCAAATGCACAAGCTGAATTTCACGTGGACCGGATCGAGTTAACGCCGATTCCGGATCCAGGAAGTCTTAAGCCCTCGCAAACAATGGGAACTAGGCCGGCAGAGAATCGGCCCGCTGGGGCAGCGGCTCTCAGTTCGATGGAAAAGATCGGAGGTCGTTGGTACTTCGACTCGGCAGGTGGTAGCCTAAAGGTCCCTCTGCAATTCGACCGGACCAATGTTGATCGACTCTATTACGATGCCGGCCGCCTTGAAACTCCGTTTGCCGAAAACACAACAGCCTGGTTGCGCCAAGGTTGGCTTGATCGAAGCGGAAAAACGATCGAAACGGATCGGTTCGTACCCGATAACGTCGAGATCACGTTTACCGACACACAGCTTGTAATTCGATCCAAGAATTTGCCAAACCATCCGACCGCCACATTTCCGGATCGTTGGCGAGTGTTAGACGGGAACCCCAATTTCATTCAAGAGCAGCAGTTTACTTGGTATCTTCCTTTCGACCCACAACCAAGTACAAAGCCATTGGCAATGACGGCTGGAAATGCGAATCGAGCGCTCAATGGTGGTCCGATTGGTGTCGCCATTAACGGTGTAGTATTCTTTAATCCGTTCGATGAAGGAGCGGTGGATGCAGTATGGCGACTCGATCGTTGCTGCGGTCACCCGAGCCCGAATGAGATGTATCACTATCATAAGTATCCTGTCTGTATCAACACGCCCTGGGCAGATGATGGCGTTGACCATTCACCGTTAATCGGTTTCGCTCTCGATGGATTTCCAATCTATGGCCCCTACGAAGCGAGTGGAGTGATGGCGAAGGACGATCCATCAAACCCACTGAATGAATTCAATATTCATCGCGATAGTCTTCGCGGATGGCACTATCATGTCACGCCAGGACGCTTTCCGCATATCATCGGCGGCTATTGGGGAACCGTAGAGCCTAAAAATCTTCGGCGCGGTCCAAGAAGAGATTGAAATCAGTGTGAATATCCTTGTTCTAGGAATAATTCAAATACATAATTAACAACGGTATGACGGATTGATTCGCTGAACAACGCCGCGTTAGACGTAAGAGGCTTCCGGCATTTCCAAATTTAAACGTTATAAACAGGCGAGAAGTCCGTCCTACCTCCGAAAACATCAACGTTAAGCTGTCCTGTTAGTTTCTGAACTTGATGACGAATGATGTACTTCAAAAGTCGAGACCTCGATCAAACGCCTCCCCTGAATGTTTGTGATCTAGCTCTCTAGTCATTTTTTCCGTCCCTCAAAAGTCGCGTCGATGAAGACACTTGCCTTTCTGATTGTTGCGTATTCCCTGTCGGTCGCTTCCGTTCAAGCCGAGCTTTCACTACCTCATTTCTTCAGTGATCACATGGTGATTCAGCGAGAACGGCCGGTAGCTGTTTGGGGCCAAGCCTCAGCGAATGCCGATGTCCAGATTTCCTTCAAGACAAAAACAGTTTCGACAAAAGCCGACGCCAATGGAAATTGGCGAGCAACGATCGAAAGTGGGCTAGCTGATGCAAAGGGTTCCGTTTTAACGGTCACTTCAGGGGATCGCAAAGTTGAAATCCATGATGTGCTCGTCGGTGAAGTCTGGTTTGCTTCAGGGCAATCGAATATGTTCTTCACGATGGATCGTGTGCCAGCCTACAAAGAGCTGATCGCGAAGGCAGATTATCCGGGATTGCGGATGTTTCTTGCGCCATTGGTTACTGCGGTCGAACCCCAATCGAACATCAACGGTCAATGGTCGTTGGCCTCTCCGGAAACGGTTCCTGGCTTCTCGGCCGTCGCTTTCTTCTTCGCGCTGAAAATTCATCAAGAGCTCAATATTCCTGTCGGCGTGATCAAGTCCGCTTGGGGTGGTAAACCCGTTGAAACGTTCACGAGCCGCGAGGCCTTGAATACGCTTCCTGCAACCAAGGCCCTTGTTGATGAAGCGTTAGAATCGGACGCCGCCTTTGTTTTATCGAAGGCTACAGCTGCCCACGAAACGCGGTTAAAAAACTGGCAGGACGCCGTCGCGGCTGAACACAAGAAGCCAGCGAGCGAACGAAAAGCGTTAGGGAAAAAACCTCAGATGCCCAAGCGTCCGCTCAACACGGAAGGTAAGCCCGGTGTTTTGTTCAATTCGATGATTCATCCATTCGTTGGCTACACCATGCGAGGCGCAATCTGGTATCAAGGCGAAGGTAATGCGAAGGCGGGAGCTGTCCCCTACGATCAAACACTTCCTTTGATGATCCGTGACTGGCGAAAGCGATGGGGAGACGAATTTTCATTTTACTTTGTGCAACTCGCAAATTACCGAGCTCCTTCGACAGCCCCTGGCACTCCCGATCCATGGGCTCTTCTTCAAGATCGAATGAGGTTGATCCTCCAAACGACACCAAAGACTGGTATGGCGATTATTAATGACGTCGGGGAAGAAAAGGACATTCATCCGAAAGACAAGCAAACTCCGGGAGAACGTCTGGCCCGATGGGCCTTGGCAAAGGACTATGGCCGCGACGTAGTCATCAGTGGCCCATTGTACAAAGCGAGTCTCGTGCAAGGCGACATGATTCGGTTAACCTTTGAGCATTGTGGAAAAGGGCTCCAGGCTCGGAATGGTGAATCGCTGAAGCGCTTTGAAATTGCCGGGGCGGATCGTGTTTGGCGCTGGGCTGATGCAAAAATCGTCGGAGCCGATAGCGTCCACGTTAGTCACGCCGAGGTGAAGAAGCCTGTTGCGGTCCGTTATGCTTGGGCGTCCAATCCGACCGGCGCTAACTTGATCAACAGCGACGGACTTCCCGCTTCTGTATTCCGTACCGATGACTGGGACGATGTCGATCCGAAAGTGGTTGCGGTTCCAACCAACGCGCTTGACGAGCGTCGCGCCCAAGCGATCGAGATCAAAGTTTTGAACGCAAAGATTGCCAATATGGATCCTCAGAGTCCCGAAGCCAAGGAGTTGCGAGCGAAAGTTAAAGACTTGCTCTCTAAATTCAAAGCCTCAGCACCGGCCAAGTAACTGCTTGCATCGACAAAAGGGGCGATAGTGCGCCTTGGTATTTCGAAAAGTCGATCCTGAATCGGTTTCAGTCGAATTGTTTAGCTGGACAACGCCACTTTGAATCAGCCGAACGGCGTTAGCCCAATGCCATCTACTTTTGTAGCGGAACAGCGCAAGCTGTCCGGTGTATTTCCTATTTTGCTTGGTTATACGGCCAACCAAGAACCGGGCGGCTCGCGCCGCACCGCTAAAGGAGATGGCATTGGGCGTTGGCCGCGGTTCTTGCACTGAAAACCGTGGCTAACGCCAAAACGGCTAATGGAATTGAAAACGTCATGAATCATTCGGAATTTGATTCAAAGTGGCGCTGTCCAGTTGGGTTTTCGTATGAGTATACTGGGAAGACTTGCGTGATTTCACTCCTCGGTGGCTACTCCCATGAATTCCTCATTTCGCGTCCTTTTGGCCATATTCGGATTCTTGTTTTCGAGCCCCTGTCTCCGTTCCGAAGAGATCGTTTGTCGATATTGCGAGGATCGGCATTCTCAAGCATTGCCGCTTGGGATTGAACTCGAAGGAACGCACCAGTATGCCCCAGATCGACAGGTTGACGTTAAACACATCAAACTTGATGTAACCCCCGACTTCTTGAAGCGCACCGTACAAGGGACGGCCTCGATTACCGCAGCCCCCATTTCCAAATCGGTCGAGATTTTACGTTTGGATGCGATCAATCTGAATATTAAGAGTGTTCGGTGTGATGGTGCCAAAGTAGCAGATTTTGTCTCCACACGCTCAGAATTACAGATCGCCTTTTTCGAGCCGATCAAGCTGGGAACAGAGTTTACTGTTTACATTGACTACACAGCGCAACCAACGGCTGGTTTGTATTTCCGGACTCCAGAAATGGGCTACCCTGCAACAGACACTCATCTTTGGACTCAAGGAGAAACTCACGAAGCGCGACATTGGTTTCCTTGCTTTGACTACCCCAACGAAAGGTCGACAACAGAGCTTATTTGCCACGTTCCCAATGGGATTACCGTACTTGGCAACGGCCGACACATGGGGGAACGAATCGATGAAAATGGTCTCAACGCAGTTCGTTGGCTCCAAGAGAAACCCCATCCAAACTACCTGATCTGCCTTGTTGCCGGAAATCTCGAGAAGCTTGAAAAACGGTATCGCGATATCCCCCTTGGTTTCTACACCCAACCGTCGTTGTTCCAGTACGCGGAAAATTCTTTTCTTGAAACGCCGGACATCATGAAATTCTACGAACAAGAAATTGGCTTGCCATTTCCTTGGCCAAAATACGATCAAGTCACGATCCGAGATTTTACGGCTGGAGGTATGGAGAATACGACGCTGACGACATTGACCTCGAGTACAATCTTCGACAAAGCTACCGAAAATATTCGTTCGTCTCGGATGCTAGATGCTCACGAAATGGCGCATCAGTGGTTCGGCGATTACGTCACGTGTAAAGACTGGAGCCACCTTTGGTTGAATGAAGGTTTTGCCACCTATTACACACACCTTTATGAAGGGCATGCTTCTGGTCGCGATTCGATGTTGTACGAATTGCATCAGGACGCCGTCGGTATTCTAAATCGTAAAGAGGACAAGCGGCCGATTGTTTATCGCGGTTACAAGAACGCAATGGAACAATTTGATTACCGTTCCTACCCCAAGGGCGGATGGGTTTTGCATATGCTTCGCAGCCAACTCGGCCCTGATTTGTATCGTAAGTGTATCAAGACTTACTTAGAACGACACGCGTTGACGAGTGTCGTTTCGGATGATCTTCGACAAGTCATCGAAGAATTAAGTGGGCGACCAATGGATCAATTCTTTGATCAGTGGTTGTACCACGCACGTCATCCAGATCTCAAGGTTTCCTATACCTGGATGTTAAAAGAAGGGCTTGCCAAGGTTTCCGTCGAACAAACTCAGAAGGTAGATGGAGATGTGTTGCTTTTCCATTTCCCTACCCTCCTTCGATTTATTGTCGATGGGAAAACAATCGATAAGGCGATCGAACTGACGAAGGAAAAAGAGGTATTCTACGTTCCACTCCCGGCCAAACCTTCCATCGTTCGCTTCGATCCAGAGTACACGCTGCTGGCAGATATCTCGTTTGACCTCCCCAATGATTTACTCAAAGCGCAAAGCGACAACTCTGAGGACATGATTGGTCGCCTTTTGGCCTGCAAGACGCTTGGCGAAAGAAAGACCCACGAATCGGTTCTAGCGCTCGAATCGAGATTGAACCAAGACACTTTCTACGGCGTTCGCATCGCGGCAGCCGAATCATTGGCACGACATGACTCGGAAGAAGCGTTTACAATTTTAGAAAAATCCTGGAAAGGCCAAAATGATGCCCGAGTTCGATTGGCCGTCGTAACTCGGCTCGTAAAACGATTTTCTGAAGAAACGCCAAAATTGATTGCGGCTATTTTGAATGACGAACGCAATCCCGATATTCAGGCCGTAGCCATCACGGCTCTCGGAAAATTTGGCGGCGACGAATCGCGCACGCGAATTGTTGGCTATTTGCAATCGGAGTCGTTTCAAAACAAGTTGGCCGTCGCGGCCGTCGCCGCAATCCGAAAACAGAGCGATTCTTCCTACAAAGCCATCCTGATGAAAGTCTTGGACAAGCACGAGAGTCGATTCACCGCGCGCGATTTTGGTGATGGACTTGAAACTTTAGCCCAGATCGGAAAATCCTTGAAAAAGAAAGATGACGTTCGCGACTTCTTAATGCGATATGTGAATCATCCGATGAAGGCTATCCAAACTTCTGCCTTTCGGGCCCTCGGCACGCTTGGAGACGTGTCCGCAATTTCAATACTCGATTCCTTTTCCGAGTCGATAGACCAGCCAGTTGCTAACGCAGCCAAGGCAGCCCTCAACGAACTCCGCAATTCCAAGCCAGCTGTACCGACTGAATTGTCGGAGCTTCGCAAAGACGTCTCTACGATGAAGAAAGAAAACGAAAAACTCCGAGCCGATTTGGACGATGTTCGCAATCAGATAAAAGCCAAGCAGTAAGCGTTGAGATTTCGCAGTTGTTTCCACCGATTAGGAATGTATCTCCTACTTCCTAATTCGACTGTCCCAAATCCTTACAGAAGGCATAATCTCATAGATAACACGAAGCGCAAGCGACTGGTTTTCTTGAGGTTTCGATAGTCAAACCACTCGCTCGCGCTTCGTGTTAAAGGATTTGGGACAGTCGAACTAAACAGTTACGACGAAACAAATGCATCCAATCGTACTTGAATACCGCTGGAGTCTTTCAACAATACTGAGCCGGTCGATTCAGCAACACCGTCAATTCCCGAAGTCTTCAGTTTCTCGATGACGTGAGTTGTTTCAAAATCCGGAAGGGCAAGACCGAAAAAGATCATGCCCGCCTTTTGTCCCTTTTTCAATTCAAGATAGCCACTCCCGACGCGCATAAGACAGTGATCCGACGTCTGTTCACCATCGACTTTGAGTCCAAACAACTCTGCGTAGAAATCGCGAGAACGAGCTACATCGGTGACAGTCAACGAAAGACAGTGAATTTTCATTGTTTCGAAGACACCTGCCTTGGATTGAGTAAGGTCGCTCGGCGCCATCCGAGCGTAACCATGCCCGATCTCCTGGATTTGAACATTCAAGCCATCGGGATCGTAGATGTGTAAGTTGTTTCCACCCATGAGAAAGGGATTAAGGCCAATCACATTCAGAGTTCTAAACACGGTATCTCGATCAAATTTTTCAATTCCCAAACAGAAATGATTGATTCCCGCGTTCGAAGCCTCACCGAGATTCATAAACCCTTTTTCAAAATGGAGAAACGTATCGCGAACCGTTCTTCCGTGCGAAATATTGGTCATTCCGAAATTCTGTTCGTAGAACTCAATAGCCTGATTGCGTTTTGGAGTGTCGAGCGCAATATGATTGAATTCAGCCGCTTTGAATAAACTCGGTCGTTCCTTCTCATCGCACACAGCCAACCGAGATAAAGCCGCTGAAGCGAATCCCGCCATCACATTGCGTTGAAGGAACTCCCGGCGCGCCAACTTCGTGCATTTAAGATGGAACATGTGCTCATGCCTTCTTTCGAAAAACGATACAATTGAGTCGTAGGGAATCGTAACCCAGTCCAAATGAAAATGTTCTCCCCTTTTTACTCAATATTTTCGTAAGCTACCGTCGTATCGATGAAGTTTGGTTGCGAGACAAACTAGAGCAATTCTTGAATAGGTGTAGCGAGTAAATTCCAAATGGTTGCGGTGCCGCGCGAACAGCCCGGCGCATTCGAAGGTCGGATTTGCCAGGCCGGACGAGCCTTCGGCAAGCGGCAATACACCCGGCTGCTTGCGCAGCTCGGCTACAATCGCGTTGAAAAAACGCTACACCCACGTGAGAACTGCTCTA
>JANOAI010000443.1:0-7149 GCA_031411055.1 Pirellulaceae bacterium | reverse complement strand
ATAAGAATGGGCGAGGGGAGCAAATACTCTCGGGTTGTTTTGCGATTCATTAAACATGATTTTCATCAGTACGGACCGTCGATGAGGAACAAACTCTGTTTAACCAGTAACTCTACTTTATCGGCACGTCTACCGTATTGGTGCAGTACAAGCAGCCTTGCAAATTTTTGCGATAGGAGTGCCAGGGCTGATTTGAATGACGCGTTGGCGATAAAGTCGCCCCGAAATTGAACCTGTCTTCTGCTATGGCTTACGATGTTCTTTAAAGAAGCTGACGATCAAGGCAGGAGCTTCACTTGGAAACTCATGACCACCATTATGGAGGAGAGTTACGAGCGGTGCTCCTTTCGTCGATGCGAACTCGGTCCCGGTGAGTCGCCCTGTCGAATGCCATGCCTTTCCTTCGTCTGAACACTGGTTTAGCTTCTTCACGCGAGCGATCATGAGTTTCTGCCACTCGAACTTTACCAGGGGATCGTTTTCCCCGGCCACATGAAGCACTGGTAGCGACTTGGCCGCGTCGATTTCGCCTTTTAGGGCAGCGGCTCCCGATGGCGCGATGGCTGCAAACGTATCACCACGAGTTTGACAGAGTAGATAAGTGAAGCCACCGCCATTCGAATGTCCAGTTGCATAGATTCGCTTTTCGTCGATCTTGTGCTGTTTCTTGATAGCCGCCAAAACGGCGTCAAAAAACTTTAAGTCTCGATCGTTCTGATCGGTTGGTCCGGATTGCCAGCCAGAACGTTTGCCTTCTGGGTCCGTTAACTTGCCCGGAGTCTTGAGTCCTTGCATGTAAACTACGACAGCCTGAGACCAATACTCGTGAATGGGATAGGTTCGTAAAGCATGTCCCATCGTTCCTCCGTGACCGTGAAAGACAAAGACGAGTGGCGAGCCGGCTTCCGGAGCCGCGTTGGGCGCAACGACCATCGCCTCACGTTTCACGCCGTCGATTTCCCATGACCTTGTTGCGGTATCGGAGTAGCCGAAAGCGGAGAAAAACAGGACGAACAGAAGGGTCGCTGGTAGGAAGAGCGCAAATTGGATGAATTGACGCAAACGCATGTCTCCGTAAAGAAGGACTAAGAACCAATTCGAATCTGGAAACTAACTTCGTTCGGCAGCTAAAGTTTCGCTGAAAGCAGTTTTAGTTTCGACTTTAGTAGTTTCTCAAGAGTAAACTCGTGGAATCCAAAGAGCTTCTTGAGCGACTGAAATTGATCGTAGGCGGCTTGTCGATTTGCACTCGAGGATTGAACTCCAACAAGCAACAGATTTTTGCTGGTATGCTCCGTCGAAGTAAACTCGATGACTTTAACTCGATAGCCCATCGATTCGAGGATGAGTGCTCGGGCTGTGTCTGTCACGAGATCGGCTTGGCGTTGCTTGAAAAGCCCGAATCGATGAAGGCCTGCCAAACCAGTGTCGCTCGATTCCAATTGGGGAGCCAGTTCATGTTGGCAGCAAGGAGCACAGACGATCAATTTAGCTTGGCTCGAGATCCCGTGATAAATCGCGTCGTCGGTTGCTGTGTCGCAAGCGTGCAATGCGATCAGGATATCGATACCTTCGAACGCTATTCGATCGGCCAAGTCGGCTTCAAACCGTAGGTCCTTAAAACCCAATTTTGAAGCTTGTTCGGTGCAGAAGTCGACAAGCTCCACACGCCGTTCGACTCCAACTATCTCAACCTTCGAACTTCGGTTTGAAGTCAGATGATCATACAGAGCAAATGTGAGGTAGCCTTTGCCGGAGCCGATGTCGACGATTTTCCATGTGTCGTCAGGGCTTAGCTGAGACTCTTGAACAAGCGAATCGATAATTTCGACGAAGCGTTGAATTTGCTTCAATTTCGAAGCCATCGTCGGTTTCAAACGCCCATCATTGTCGTGGATACCGAGCGCGACTAAGAATGGTCGATCCAACACAAGCTTGTAATTTTTTTCACGATTATGTTGCAAGGACTGAGCTTGATTCATGGTGGGCTTGGATCGAGTCGTACTAGCTTCTCCACGGCGATTGAAGTTCAGAACCAGATCGAACTCGGTCGTGAAAAGCGTTCCACTCATGAGTTCGACACCAAGCAAACGATCGATCACGGTAACAGCATCATCGAGCGATAGGTTCTTGGTTACGTCGCGATTGGTATAACGATAGACGAACTTGAGTTGCCGGGTCGCTTGAATCACAACCGGGGAGACAACGACCTTTTGAAGTCCCTCTCGCTGACGCGATTTCCCGAGCGACAGTTTGACCAAACTCGCGTTAAGGAAGCCGGATCGGAAGGCGTTGAACAATTCTTGTTTGTCGCTCATCGATGGAATAGCCTCGCGTTAGGCGAGGCTACGCTAAGCAACACGCTTGCTTCCTTGGGTCGACGAGCGTTTCGTCTTGTCGTGTGACTTGCGACGCAATTGCCGGTTTCGATGTGCTTCCGAGGATCGTTTCCAAAGGTCGGCTACCTCGGCGAGCAAACTCACCTTCACTGTTTTGCGGAATGGGCTGTCCGGAGGCAAGCCAGCCATCAACGCACGATGAGCTTTGCCAAGGTTATGGTAGGGGATGCTTGGGAACAAATGATGGGTTGCATGATAGCGAGTGCCAATGGGCCCCCAAAGTTCCGTAATCCACGGTCGGTACGGGTAGTCACACGAATCGAGCAGTTGTTCTTGAAAGCTAAGCTCGCCGCCGTCGCCAGTCCAACGATGGGCACCCAAAGTTCGGATATTGTTGAGCGTCAACAAACCAAGACTCACAAGATAAGCTTGCAACCAAAGTGGGTCGTAATACTTTCCCTGAAGCGGATTGCGTAAGGCGATAAACAAACAAACGCCGAAGCAGGCCAACTCTTGGATGAAGCGAATTTGCTGAACGCGTGGATTGGAATGAGGACGATAGTAAGTGATATCCATCACCATCGTTGAAGCGTGATTGAAGGTCCACTTCTTGAGACCAGGCCAAATCCAAGACAAAGGTGTCATCACGCCAAATCGCAAGAAGGCCGCGATGGGTGTCACCAAAATGAGTGACATGTAGAAAACGATAGCGAGCGGTGATTGGTGGCTGAGATTGAGATATTCGCCGTCTTCATGTGTGCCGTAGCTTTTTCGACGGTGATGGTCGAGATGCGGATAGTAAGTGAACGACGGAATCAGAAACGGAATCCCGCACAAGAGATTCCACACCAATCGAAAAGCAGAAAACCCTTCTTTGGGGAGGTGGACGAGTTCATGGGTGAACATCACGGAACGCATGATGCAGAGGACCGTCGCGCAGTAGAGCCCACACTTTACCGTCCAAACCCAAGGTGTGCTTCCCTCAAGCCAGCGGTCGTTATGAAGAAGAAGATTGAAAAAAATGTGGCCGGATAGAATGGTCGTTAAAAAATCGACCCAGTAAATCCACGGAGTGGGTTTATTGAGCGACTTTACCAAGCCTTGGGCTTCGCGAAGCGAAAACCCCGGATTGTTGGCAGATATATCCAGTTCAGTATCCGATGCGGGAATCAATGATTTACTCATAAAAGTCAACCCATCCTCGGTCAACAAGATTAATTGGTTCGCTTCAGTGTCGCCTTTCTATATCGACCGTCAATCCGGAATTTTCGTCCGATTTTCCGGAGAAATCAGAATAGCCGGAAAAACCGGCAAAAAGCTGGCGTTTTTCCGATTTTCGCTTCTTAAAAGAAATCACCGCCGCATTCTCCAAACTAGGGTTTCCTGCCTCACGCCTTGAAAAAGGCCCTACTTTTGACCGGAAACACAAAGAACTATGACGTCCGTATCCATCAGATCCAATCGAGCTTGGTTACCCCATATCCTGCGTCTCACCGACGGGGCGACGGTCGCTACGAGTCTTTGGGTTGCTCAAGAATTTCTCAAGCAGCCAACCCATGACCGTACTTGGATGGTCGCGATGTTCGCTAGCCTTGCCTTTTACGTTTATGGTGAATTGCTAGGACTCTACCGTATCAGCCGCAGCCGGTCGCCGGACGCCGAATTGGTTTCGACCTTTTCGGCTTGGGGACTTGCCATGACAACACTGCTTGGGCTTGGTTTCCTTACCCGAGTTTCGGATTCGTTTGCGCGAAGTAGCGTCATCGCATGGTTTCTTTTGGCTGGACTGGGGCTCATGCTCTGTCGGATGGTCTCAAGGGCGATCGTCGAAGCGTGCTGCCGACGCGGAATCGGTGTTCGGCGAACAGCCATCGCCGGGCTCAATGAATTAGGGCTACGCGTAGCTGAAAACGCGATGTTGCATCCTGAATGTGGACAGAACGTGATTGGTTTTTTTGATGATCGCGAACGAGAACGTTTATCGACAATTGCTGAAGGTCTGCCTCCCTTCTTAGGTGGCATCAATGAAATGCTTGTGATGGCGAAAGCCGGAAAAATCGATACGATTTTTGTAACGTTGCCGATGCGTGCTGAAAAACGAATTCAATCCATTATGGATGAACTCAGTGACACGACGGCGTCTGTATATATCGTCCCTGACTTCTTCGTCTTTGAATTGTTGCATTCACGTTGGAGCGAAATCGGCGGGCTTCCAGTCGTTAGCGTTTTTGAATCACCGCTTTACGGCGTGGATGGTTTGGTCAAACGAGCACTCGACATCGTTTTGGCCTGTTTGGCGCTTTTAGCCCTATCACCTATTCTCGTTATTTGCGCATTGTTAGTACGACTAACCAGTTCGGGACCGATCTTCTTTCGTCAGAAGCGATATGGTTTGGATGGTCAAGAAATTCTAGTCTGGAAGTTCCGTTCGATGCGGACTTGCGATAATGGCCCGGTTGTCACGCAAGCCACCAAGAACGATCCTCGCGTTACGCCGGTTGGAAAGTTCTTACGACGTAGCTCGCTCGATGAATTGCCACAACTATTCAATGTGATCAGTGGCAACATGTCGCTTGTCGGTCCTCGACCCCATGCGAATGCGCACAATGAGCACTTCCGACGATTGATTCGCGGCTATATGCTCCGACACAAGGTAAAACCGGGAATTACTGGTCTGGCTCAAGTCGAAGGAAGCCGCGGCGAGACCGATACGGTCGAAAAGATGCAACATCGAATCGACCTCGACCATCGATATATCCGCGAATGGTCGCTGTGGCTTGACCTCAAAATTATGTTCAGAACCTTTTGGGTTGTCTTCGCCAAGGAAGCCTATTGACGCATGCTGCACCCAACCGACTTGAGCGACGAAGAACTTCTCGCCGAATGCGAGCTTCAGTTTCTACGCCGATCCGGACCGGGCGGGCAGCATCGCAACAAAACCGAGACGGCAGTTTTGCTCAGGCATGCGAAGACAGGCCTTTCAGCCGAAGCCAACGAACGGCGTTCACAGGCCGACAACCGAAGTGTGGCGTTATTTCGATTGCGACTATGCATGGCCGTGCAATTTCGATGTCCTGTCGAGCTCGACACGCCGCCTAGCCGGCTTTGGGGAGGTCGCCTTTCCAATCAACGTCTTTCCGTTGCTTCGACCCACACGGACTTTCCTCGCATATTGGCCGAAGCCCTTGATCGCTTGTGTGCAAACGAATATCGGTTGGATGACGCAGCCAAACAGCTTCATGTCACCAGTTCCCAACTCGTCAAATTATTCAAACAACACGTTCCTGCGCTCGTACTCGTCAATCGCGAGCGGCAGGCTCGAAACCTAGGACCGCTAAGGTAGTCGTCGAAGGAGTTCAAACTCCCTCAGGCGCGTTGCCGTTGAGCCTGAGGGGCTAGCTCAATGCCGCTGACTTTGGAAGCGGAACGGCGCGAGCCGTCCGGTGCAATGCAAGAAAACCTTGAAGAACCGGACGGCTCGCGCCCAATGACATCTACTTTTGTAGCGGAACAGCGCAAGCTGTCCGGTGTATTTCGTATTTTGCTTGGTTACACGGCCAACCAAGAACCGGGCGGCTCGCGCCGCACCGCTAAAGTAGATGGCATTGGGCGCTAGCCGATCCTAGTGCTCTAGAAATCGGCTAGCGTCTCTGGTTCACGGGATTGTTAATGCCTGAACGTTGCTCATCGATATTGTCTCTCACCAATGGCCATCTGACGGATAAAACGACAAGTCGATCACGCCTCCCTACAACCGTTACAACCATCCCTGGTTTTAAGATTTTGAAGCCGGGAAAAGGGGACAAATTCTCAGCACTCGGTCAAACGAAAACCTAGAGTTTCATAAGCTAAGATTCTTCTCGGTCGAGAAGGCTTAGGCCGTTACCGATATTCTTCGTGGAAGTTTTGCCATCATGTCAGCTCCAAAAAAACCTGCTCCTGCTGCCGCACCTGCGTCCAAAGGCGATGAAACGGAAGCTCCAAAGAAGAAAAAAGGGAGTGGCAAACTCCTGATAGGCGCATTCGTGAGTGCTGTCATTGTGGTCGAGACAGGCGTCTTCTTCTTTTTGGTTCCATCCGGAGAAGAAGTGGCTGCCTTGGCGGAATCACGTCTCATCGAAGCGGCTGAAGCGAAAGGGCTAGCTAAAAAAGATGTCGATGAAGACGAGCTTCAGATCGTCGAATTTGACCTTGGAGCTCACAGCGCCCCGTTTACTCCGAATGGTAGCGATCGCAATCATCGCGTCGAATTCCGTTTGTTTGGAACGACTTACAAGAAGGATGCGGATCGTCTGGAGAAGCTCTTTGAGGAAAGACAAGGCCGATTTCGTCACCGGTTGAATCTCGAAATTCGAGGCGCAACGCTGGAAGAACTGCATGAAAACCAACTGGGCTTGATTCAACGCCGCATTTTGGCGACAAGTAACGAATTGTTAGGCGAGGCAATCCTGCTAAGCGTGGGGTTCCAAGACTACCAAGTCATGGAAGAGTAGTTTTCAAATCACTTGGCACTTGAGCAAGGACGCTCGGAAGCATGCCTGATCCAACCACAACGGATTCCAATCAAGCAACCGATGCTTCTAACGCGCCACGCGGCACTCATGACGCGGAGCAACTGTTGAAGCAAGCGGAATCGGCATTACAGGATGTCGAAGATTCGCTGCGCGGTGCTAAAGCGAACACCTATCGCTTTGAAGAGCTTGTAGGCGAAGGGGGACCGCCCGAAAAAGTTTCGATGGACCTGCTCCGGGACGTCAATCTCGATATCAAAATTGAGCTCGGTCGAACTCGGATGAGTCTTGAAGAGATC
>JANOAI010000442.1:0-20312 GCA_031411055.1 Pirellulaceae bacterium | reverse complement strand
ATTCGCAGCCAAATCGCCACTATCCGTACTCTTTCTCCCCCTCGCCCCAGTCTTCTGGGGAGAGGGGGCGGGGGGTGAGGGGCCGAATCGCTTAGAAGCAATGCCCCCTCATCCCCAGCCCTTCTCCCCGGAGTACCGGGGAGAAGGGAGCGATAAATCGTGGGTCTTTCGCCTTCAAGATTTTCCCCAAGCTCTTTATCTTCCTACATTTTCATCAGGCCACCTCGGCCCTCTCCTCTGCAAAGCCAGGGGAGAGGGAGGAGATATTCGTGTTGCTTCGTAACCCGTAAAAGAACGTCGATTGCATCGTTTTCAACATTTTCATCCGTCCCGCCGTGCGGAAATAGGACGCACGAAATTCGTCGTTTACTGAGAACTACTAGGCTAGAACTTGGTTTTTCCACTGCCATTTTGCCTCGGTTGCGGTTAGTCTGGGTTCCTCGATTTCTCGCTCCAACGCCATCCTTACCCGCATTGCCATGAAACGCCGACCTGACTCTCGACCCGCCCCCCAGAACCTCCTTTCGGGAGAGCAGCGATTGAACAAATTGCTAGCAGCGGCAGGCTTGGGATCTCGTCGCCAAGTCGACGAACTGATCGAACAAGGTCGCGTTGAAATTGACGGAGTCGTGGCCGATCATCTCGGGACGAAGGTGGATACGGAGAAAAGCAAGGTAAGCGTCGACGGCGTTCAACTCAAAAAATTCCGCCCTGTTTATTTCGCGTTACACAAACCGGCTGGCATTCTTTGCACCAATCGTGATCCGAAAGGGCGACCGCGAGCCATCGACTTGATTCCCGGTCATCATCGCTTGTTTTCGGTTGGCCGTTTAGATGCCTCGAGCGTCGGGTTGTTGTTGATGACCAACGACGGCGAGCTGACGCAACGACTAACACATCCAAAGCACGGCGTTCCGAAGACCTATTTTGTTGTAGTAGCCGGTCAAATCGACAACCAGGCACTCAAACGACTGCAGCGCGGTATTTATCTTGCAGAGGGATTGGCCAAAGTCGAAGGAGCTAAGATTCGGCGAGAACGAAAAGGGGCCACCGAACTTGAAATCACGCTTTGCGAAGGAAAAAATCGCGAAATCCGCCGAGTTTTGGCTCGTCTGGGAAACAAGGTCGTCACATTGCGACGACTTTCAATCGGACCTTTGAAGCTGGCGGACTTGCCTGAGTCTGCTTATCGCCCCCTTACGCAAGACGAAGTCGCCGGTTTGTATCGGGCTGCCGACGAAGCCGCGAAAGCGCGTCGTAAACGAAAGGCAGAAAGCGACGAATCATCCGATAAGGAGGCCTCGGAAAAAGGAACACGAAAGCCGACCGTTGATCGTTTAGAAAAAATCGCGAAACCCAAAAGAGCGACCAAGGCGACGACCGCATCACCTCGAATTGAATTGAAGTCAACGGAGAAATCCAAAGCCATTAAATCTGAGCGCGATCCGTTTGCGTGGGACGATGATGATGCATTGCTAGCCGCCAGTCCATTCGGGGATCAGACCGATCTTCACTCGGATGAAGACGACGACTTCGATGAAGATGACTTTGACGCAATGGGCGACGATCTCGATGGAAGTGAATCAGGAAATCAAGATACCTCTGGCATGACCCTCGTCCGCGAAGGAGGCAGCAAGACTCGAGGCGGCAAAGTAATCGACTATGGTGATGAAGCGCCGAGCCGACCCGCAAAACCTGGTTTTCCGAAGAAGTCATCTCGAAAGTCAGACACAGGCTCGCGAGGCTTCAAAAAGTCGACATTCCGAAACGATGAGCGAAGTGGTAGTGATAGGGAGGATCGGCCAAATCGCAAAGGCTTCAAGAAGCGTCCGACCAAGAAATTCGGTGGCAAAAAATTTGGCGGCAAAAAGGCTGCACCCGCTGGTCGTGGCTTCAAGGGCTCACGCAAGGGGGCCTCATCGACAGGCCGAGCTGGCAAGCCACTTGGCAAACGATCATCGGCTGGCCCACGCAGTTCGAGCGTTCCAAGAAGCGGCAAACCTAAACGTGGCAAGCGTTAAACGTAGCCCCGGCTGGACTTGTCAAAGACACCCTGTCTTTACTGCTAATTCGCTCCTGGTACGTTTTTATTGGCCGCTTGCCTTAGATATCAGCCAAAGAAATCTAAGGCCAATAGTTCATTCGAACATATGTAAGCAACGCGAGGGCGGAAAGAATCGCCGCTATGGCAAACAGAATGCTCGCTGTTTCATAAAGTCTTTTCAGAGGCACATTTTTCCAAAGTGGGGGTTCGCGGTTTGGTGAATAATGGGACTCATTGCACGCTACCGCCACGGCGCGTTGGGCGACACAGGGGGGCATAAAAGCGTATTCATTGGGTTGAAAGCACTGTCCACCTTGATGACCGTTTTATAGAAAACGATGGGCTGAGTGTTCGCTTCGAAATGTTGATTACTCAAATGAGCGACGACGAGCAGGATTGAATGCTCTCGGAAGGCAGCCAGTGTTTCAAGCTTTTGATGGAGGTATTCCTGAGTCCAATATCTAACGACTTCCATCTGGACCTGGCGACCGTCGGTGGACGAAGCTTCCTCGCGTCGCCGTTCTCTCCGAGAACGAAGCGGGGCAGGCTAGACAGCCAAAAATCTCGCCAAAAAAGTTGTCAACAATTGGTGTCCTCTGAGCTTCACAGCGTTACGCTCGTTCTCGGAGAGAACGGCGACACTAAATCTCGGAGAGAACGGCGACACTAAATCTCGGAGAGAACGGCGACAAATTACGGCTGCTGTAGCTTTACGCTGGTTCCTTCCGACTTGGTATCAGAAGCCTTGTTGTTGTCGTACTTGGCTTCAGGGATATCCAAACCCGAGGTCGGCGCGACGGCGAAATCGATTGCCGACTCTTCCGGAGCCTTACGCAAGAAGGAATTGTCTTCCCTGTCCGAGAGCTCGGCTTCAGCGGTAATCATTTCAACTACGCGTCGTTCGATGATCTGATTTCGAAGCGCATCCATCTGGCCTGATTTCTCCAACCGAGCTCGAACTTTACGTTCCGATGATCCGGAGTTGTCGGCGATGAGGGTAATTTCCTTCTCGTAATCCTCTGCGCTAGCTTCAATCTTGAGATCTTCGGCAATCTTTTCAAGGACAAAGTGTTCGCGGAGCGAAGCGACCGTCATATCGCGTGCATTCCGGCGACCCACGTTCAGAAAGCTCTTGATTTCGTCTTCCGCAAATCCACTGCGTTGCATTTCCAAAGCTTGGCGTTGCAACTCACGGCTGGTTTGACGATTGACCAATTCGTTTGGCAATTCCCAGTTCGCATCCTTGGTAAGGATCTTGGTAACTTGCTTACGAAGATCTTGCTGCTGGAAGTATTCTTGTTGTTTTTGAAGTTCAGCTCGGACGAAACCTTTCAGCTCAGGGACGTCATCGAAACCGAGTTCTTCAAGAACGGGGCCGCGAAGATCCGCTACCGCAATGCGACGAATTTCGATCACATGGAATTCGGCATCGACTTCTTTGCCACGGTAGGCTTCATTGGTCGACGAAGCTGTAACTTTGATCTTGCCCGTTCGGGTTTCGCCCTCGCGAACGCCTGCCATCAGTTTGTCGAAATCTTCGAGGATTGCGTCGTTGAGGCTAAGCTTTTTGCGCAGAACAACTCGCTCCTCTTCGATACTGTTTAGCAATTTTCCGCTATCGGAGAATTTGATGTTGAGTACGAGTGTATCCCCAACTTCCGCTTCCCCATCGACAGCCTCGCCTTCGGAGAATCGAGTCAGGGTCTTTGCAAGCTGGTCATCGACGTCTTTGTCTGTGACGTCATAAACTGGACGAGTCAGTTTCAGACCTTTCCAATTGGGTGTCTCAAATTCAGGTCGAACTTCGATTTTGAATTCGAAAGTAAAATCGCCGGTTTTTGGAATCTCGACCGCACCGTAATCCATATCGGGTTCGCTGATCGCCGAAAACTCACCCCCTTCAGTGACCTTCTGAAGAGCATCCATTACCAGGGAGCTCTTAACTTGCTCGGTAATTTGGGGACGAAAACGACTTTCCACCAATTTCCGAGGGGCCTTACCAACGCGGAAACCTGGCATTTCGGCCTTGGGACCAAGCTCGTCAAAGGCTTCTTTGAAATAGCGATCCACTTCGACACGCGGGATTGTGACGACAACATGACGCTCGCAAGCGCCTGGCTTATCAACTTTTACTTGGATTTCCAGGGTTTTGGTCGGTGTTTCAGTGGCTGTCGACATACGATTTTTCCCGGGCAAGCGTCGAAAAAGTGGCAGTTCAAAAAATGATCGCTAAAAAAGTGATCGCAAAAAAAGAAAGGGCAGCCTAAATGCGACGATGAGAGCGGGTGAACGGATTCGAACCGTCGACAACAACGTTGGCAACGTTGTGCTCTACCAACTGAGCTACACCCGCAGGATGCATCGCACGTAAGCATGCCCTTCCAATTGAGATGGGAAAATATGACATTCTTCCATCGCGAACCTCGGATTATAGGCATCGGCTCCCCCAACGCAAGAGCCAGTTTTCGATCGATTCAATTTGCCTAGTCCCCTCAATCTCAAGCAAACGGCGAGTTAAATCAGTAAAAAGGGAGACGTGCCGAGCGTTATTTTCGTTTTCCAGGATGGATTGCCATACGCTCGTCGATGGTTCGCCCGACCAAATTTCATCCCGAAGGCCACATTGCAGCCACTGTTCGCCGCGAAAGCGAGCGGTTTTGTCAAATCTCGCCACTCGCTAGCGATTCGTGCTAAACCATGTAGGAACATCGACTTAGCAATTCACGACATTGACCGCCAACCCTCCCAACGACGTCTCCTTATACTTCGACTGCATATCGACTCCGGTCTGTCGCATCGTCTCAATAACCCGATCGAGCGACACACGGTGCCGACCGTCGCCGTAAAGAACAGCAAGGCGCGCTGCGTTGATCGCTTTCGTCGCACCCATCGTGTTCCGTTCGATACAGGGGATTTGCACCAAGCCGCGTACCGGATCACAAGTCAGGCCGAGATTGTGCTCCATCCCAATCTCGGCTGCATTCTCGATCTGGTCTGGGGTCCCACCCATACAGGCAGCTAAACCTCCAGCCGCCATCGAACAAGCTACCCCGACTTCGCCCTGACAGCCCATTTCGGCCGCGGACAACGAAGCATTGCGTTTGTATAACATCCCGATAGCAGCGGCTGTTTTAAAGTAGATATGAATCCCCTCTCGGTTGGCTCCAGGATAGAACCGTTGATAGTACGCCAAGACGGCGGGAACTACCCCGGCGGCACCGTTCGTCGGAGCCGTCACTACTTTGCCTCCCGCCGCATTCTCTTCGTTGACGGCCAACGCAAACAGACTGACCCAATCATTTACGTTGAGTGCGTCATCCATCGGCGTGCCACGTTGCTTATCTTCTGGCGATTCAACTCGGCAACTTGGATTCAGCAACTCATCGATATCGGCCTTCACATAATCGTCTCGCAATAGTTGGCGAGCAATTCGCGGCGCGCGACGTTCGACTTGCAAACCACCTGGTAAGACCCCTTCCGTTTGACATCCGCGTTCAATACATCCTTGCATGACAGACCATAATCGGTCGATTCCATCCGCGATTGAAATCTCATCACGCCATACGCGTTCGTTTCGATCGACGACTTCGGCGATGGAAAGTCGGCTTGCATGACACATCTGCACCAATTCTTCAGCGCTACAAAATGGAAAGGGGACGGTCGGTTTCGGCTGGTTAGTCTTTGTGTCGTCGGACGTTGTCTCGTCATCGCGCAGCACGAATCCGCCGCCGACAGAATAAAAGACACGACTCAATGTCTTGGTGTTGTCGTCACTGAATACAGTGAAGCGAACGGCGTTGGGATGGAATGGCAAGCTTTCGTTCCGATGAAAAAGCAAGTCGCTAGCGACATCGAAAGCAATGTTTCGCTCGCCATTCAGACACAACGTGCCTCGATCACGAATCGACTGAATCGTTCGTTGCATGACCTCGACCTCGACATCGGCTGGATGGAGTCCGGATAACCCCGCTAAGACAGCTCCGTCGGTTGCATGCCCCAACCCCGTCAAAGCCAACGAACCGTACAACTCGACAACAACCCGCTTTACAGACTCAAGAATCTTTTCGGTACTGCATTCCACTGCAAATCGCTTCGCCGCCACCATCGGCCCGACAGTATGCGAACTCGACGGACCAACCCCAACCTTAAATAGTTCAAACAGACTGTGCATGACTGGCGATTCTGGAATAGAAGGTCATAGCGTTCACTCGTATTGTAGCGATTTGCAAAAACGGAGAACGAATTCCACCAGAAAGGCCGAACAATTGTTCGAAGAACTATTTTTTGTCCCATTGATCGTCTTTTTCGAGTACTGTCCGGGGGCCATCACCCTCTAGCCAAAGTTTCGCGTTCGGGTCATCGCGAAGATACGCATCCCAGAATGCGGTGCTCAGTGCTAAGATCGCAACGTGATGATTGGGATTACGTTTCTTCTGAGCTAAAGGCAAAGCATGATCACTAAAAGCTTCATGCTCGCCATCTTTCAGCACCAATTGATATTTGCTCCCTGGCGGCAATGCAGGATAAACAGATAAACGCGATTCTACATCCGCATCGCCCACCATAGCCACATCGTTGGTGCCGGTCATCAGCATCCAGGGAACGGTGACACCACCAAATATTTTCTTCAGATCGCCCGCGTTTTTCGGGCCATTCGGACTCATGATGACCGCGGCCTTAATTCTCGCATCCGTGAAATCAGCTGAACCACGCGCGGTTCGCTGCCCAGCCACACCTTGAGTCGTTACCGCTCCAAACGAATGGCCAGACATGCCCAGATGTTTCAAATCAAGGCGACCGGCGAGTTGATGATCGCTTGTTGCATTCCATCGCTCTAGTTCGTCGATTACGGCCCGGACATCTTGAAATCGAAGGACCGTATTTTTCAAATTCGCAGCGGTTTTCAAAGCACTGAGTCTTTGTGTAACAGGAATGTCCTTCCAGACGGATACGTCGCTTCCGATATGTTGCATGAAGACCGCGACGTAACCCCGAGCAGACCAATGATTTCCAAGATAAGGATTCCCTTCTCGTGAACCACCTAGACCATGACTAAAAATCACGACCGGCGACGATTCTTTGGAAGCGGGAAAATAGACTCGGATCGGAATGTCGCGATTCCGTTTCGAATCGAGCACATTGTAATCGACAGTCGTCGTTTTCCAGTCCGCCGGAACGTCCAACGGGTTATACACTGATTCAGCGGAAAGAATGGAACCGAATCCAATGAAAGCCAACACGGTGATACATTGTCGAAAGGAAAAATCCATCGGGTTGCCTTAGTCTATTGTTTTCGATCCACAGCAAAATTCTGTTCTTGAAGTTTCTTTCGCACACTCATTCGTTCGTCGCCCAAACATCTTGGACGGGAAACTCAATAAAGTTCAACTTGCTTTGTCAACCGACGCAGAGCTTCGACAGAAAACCCAGCTATTGGTTTCCAATAGACGGCGTACGCTTTTCCAAATCGTAGGCCTCTCCATCCGACAAAGCGACATAGTCAAGTTCGTTGGTGGAGCGAGGTTTCTGTCGATCGTAAAAGAAAGCCTGGCCTCGACCAACTACTTTAGCGATCGATTTTTGAACTACGACACCGGTGCTCTCGTCAATTCCGATCCCCAAGAGTTGCGGATAACGATTCACAAGTCCTTCCATATCACGCTGCCTGTTGCGTTGCGAAAAATGCTGATCAATCGCAACGCCGTCCAGAAACCCAAGCCCACCTAACTCATAGCCTGGAGCCATAATTCGAAAATTCTCGATTGGCGTTGCTCTCGCAAGGTACCGAGCCTGTATCGAAGCACCGGCGGAAGAACCACCTACAACACCACCTCGGTGCAGTACGTCTTTCATCAGCCGATGAGCGGTCGTACCGTAGTAAGAATCAGCCAGATTCCATTGACGTCCTCCTCCAAACCAGATTCCTGTCGCCTCACGGAGCGGCGCTAAAAAAGATTCGTCGCTATTGGCAATAAGCCGATCCTTGGTGTGGACTCGCGCCGTGTGACGAACTCCCATGAATTGCCAAGTTTGGATAATGTCCTTTTTCGCTGAATAGACTTCTTCTTCCAGACACGGGATGTAAACCAGTTTGGCATCTTCCGTCCCGCCAGCATGCTCAACGAACTGACTCATCAGTCCCTCTGGAAGTCCACCACCACCGACGATAACTAGCGTTCCATTCTCGACGCGAGGTAGTCGGACCTCCGGCGGCGGGAAAGCCGGCAAAGTTCGATCGATCGCATCGCGACGCCACTCGGTCAAATCCACTTGCCACTGGCTTGGACGTTGAGATCGCGATTTTCGTTCGGCAAGAGTAAACGTACGACTCGGTTGATGATCGCTTCTAGCGAGGTAAAAATGAGCACATCCTTCCCCTACAACACGAAAGAGTCGACCTTCGAGGATAAGCGTCGTTTTTCGTTCGATACCAATCCCGAGATGACGAGGAAGCGAAGCAAGTGCGACTTGGAATGGGTTCTGAACTGCTTCCCAATTTTCAATGTTGGATTTCAGCAAACAATCAGGCAGAAATTTTAACCCGGGCACTGGTTTCGAATGCGACGTCACCTCGTCTGAAAAATACATCGCTCCCAGACGATCGCGTCCGGAACCGATCACAAGAAGTGTCTTTCCCTCGTTGAACATCCGTTGCATCGCTTGCTCTATCGCAAGCAATGATTTGTTCGTTGTGTCGGCTAATGGATTGGGATAGAACGCGAAAACATCCGCATCAGGTATATCGTTTACATCGGCGAACAATACACGAAACGTTTGTTTAAAAGTCTGTTCGAAGGACTTTAAATGATCCGCTGGCGGCGAACCCTCGTAAATCAGGGCAATTGTCTTATCTTCGGCCTTCTCAAAACAGCGTTTCAGATGATCGTGAGAGATCGAAGCCGAATCCGATATTAACACCGTTCCCTTGATTTTGAGATCGACCGGCCAATCTTCGAATCGCTCGTCGAAAACCTGCGAGACAAGGTTACCCGCGGCTAGAATCGAAGAAGTTGCGAACACGCAACAGAAAGCGATGATTTTCGATTTCATAGCGTTACCTTTTTGATCCAATGGCTTCATCGGTTGGCGACAATCCGGAATAGTTTAAGGCAAGCGACGGGTTGATGGCATCATAGATGCTTTCAAGGTGTGCTAACTAATTTCCCCCGTTAGCAGTTTACATGGATTGACGAGTGCGCGTTGCTGGTTCATGCCATCCTTTTCAAGCAATTTCAGAGTTAAGGCATCGATCGGTAGTTCTCCATTGATGAACGACTCTATGGCAGTAATGCAGTAGCGACCGTTTTCCATTCGGGGTGTTGCCATGTCTCAAATATCTGTTCGCCATTTTCCGTAAATCGACATCGAATGGCGTGGTCTTGTGCTGTGACCAGCACCAATCGCTCCGGTGACCCAAAAGCGGGTTTGATTTTATCGTTTCGAGCTCGCGTTCCGCCACTTATCACGACCGCGTCTGGATCGCACCATTCAAGTAGCGAGTTGGGCTTTTCAGCCAGGCTTCCATGATGTGGAGCCATGAGTATGTCGACCTTGCGCTTTGGTTGTGAAGTGAGCGACTGGATACCGTCCTTTTCCAGGTCGCCCGGTAAAAGGATCCGATGCCCCGAATATTCGATCTGAAGGCAGAGACTATTCGCATTGTCCGTTCCATGGACTCCTTCGTCCGACGGATGCAAAACGGTGAATCGAATGTCTCCGTCGTCAACGACAGAACCCGCTGTTTGACAATCAATCTGAATTTGGCGCGAATGGATTTCTCGGACAATCGATTTCAGCGATTCACTTTCGGAAAGCAACGTTTGCTTGGTCGTGATCAATCGCCGGACGGCGAATCGTTTCAACAATCCGGGAATCGCATTAAAATGATCCGAGTCGGCGTGCGACAGAAAGAGACCGTCGATCCTCGTAATTCGCTCGTGCCACAGAACATCGGCAATCCCCTGATAGCTTCGCTGCGCATTACCGAGCCTTCCCGCGTCGTATAGCCACGTTTTTCCGCTGGGCGTTCGTATCAAAATGCTTGTCCCATGACCGACATCGATAAAGTTCATGGTGAGTTCCCGCACGGAGTCCGCGGCTTGGTTGCGAACCCCACTTATTGGCGAGACGATCGTAGCCATCCAGAGACTTGTCCCAAGCAGTAGCCATTTTCGTGGCGTCTTCGAGAAGCCAAACATGGTTACAGACATGAACAAGCATAGATAGTAGATAGCAAGCCAAGTCAAACTCGGAGATTGCACCCAGAAATGCCCAAAAGGAATCTCGGCTGACTTGCTGACAACCCAATCCGTGATCGCCAAATTGACCCCGCAGAACCAGCCGATCGGATATCCCAACCAAGGCCCACACCAACTTAATGCAAGTAATGCTAAACCGGAAAGCAGAGCGAAGAGGAGAGGAACCCATAGTACGAGATTTAAGACAACCGCAATCGGCGAGATGATATGAAATCGAAAAAGAACCAATGGTGTCGTAAGCCACCATACCCAAAAGCTCGAATGCAACAGTTCACGACATATGCCCCAGAAATAGTCCAACCCGCGTCGCCATTTTGAATGCGTCTCAGCCATCAGCGAATCCATCGCCGTTTCGATTGGATTCGTTTCCGTTGCACTACGTTGCAACAGGATCAAAACCATTACTGCCAGAAACGAGAGTTGCGTTCCAATCTCCAACCAATAGCTGGGACGATACAACAAGATCACCACACCCGCGAGACCTAGCAGGTTCATCGGTCGAGTCGTCTTTCCAATCCATCGACAGATACACAGCGTAACGACCACGATGGCGGCGCGCGCGACGGGTGGGTTTCCGCCACACAAGAGCGAATAGACAATGACGATCAACATCGTGATTGTGAACATGAATCGCTTTGGGACACGCAATATCAAGCAGACGTAAAAAATGCTTACCGCGACCATCTCAATATGCATACCGGAGATGGCAAGCATATGAATCGTCCCTGTTGTCAGGAGCGATTCTTGCATGTCCCATTCCACTTGGTCTCGCTGGCCAAGCACCAAAGCCGAAGCCATCGTCGCTTGTCCAAAGGGAACATAGCGATGGAAAGCAACGTCGGAACGGATGACAATCCATGCAAGCCAGCGATCGAACCGAAGGGCATGGCCTTCGCGAAGCGTATTGATCTGCGATGCGTCGTCGGTACGACCCCGAACCAGAATCCCCTGTCGACGATATTTTTCAGCAAGATTGAACTGACCTGGATTGGTCGGTTCGTTGATCCTTTGCCAATCCAAGTAACATCGTAATCGATCGCCGGGCAAGTACTCCCGTAGTCGACCTTTGGCAGCGACGGTCATTCGACCAAAGCGATCATGCTTCCATTGCTTACCGTCGCGAATACCGACGATCTCGATTTCAAAAAGTGTTTCCCACTTGGATTCATCGGCAAGATTACCGCCTTTTGGCGAATCTCGAAACTCGATCAAATCGGGACGATACCGGGGCGCGCTGGCCATAATCGCTTCGACGACAACTGGGGTCCACGTACCCGTCGACATTGTGTGAAGTTGATCTTGGTTAGCGATGCTATCCAGGGTCTGCTGTCGCGAGCCAGCGAGACAGGGAATGGCGATTGCGAAAAGCCAAACCCACTTGCCTCCCGGCATAAACCGACATGCAATGCAGCCGAGCACGAGTCCTACCGATGCAATGGCCGTCCACGGAATCGATGAAGGCAGGCTGCGAACCAGGAGAAGTCCAACCACGGAAAGTACAAAAACACACAACATCGGGTAACTCGACAAGCGGTCGAGTCTCCGCTGCACCCGTATAAACGCCGAATTCTGCCAGATCTGCACCCGATTGCCCTACCCAGAATGATTGAGAAAACACAACCCAAGGCTAAAGTATGAAGGATCGCGTTTCCAGAATCAAGAAAGCGGGCGCCGAATTTTTCTAATCGCGCATTCAAATGAGCCTGCGGCGCTAGCCGATTTCTTGGACGGCGAAATCGGCTAGCGCCTCAGGCTCAAGGAGTTAGAAGAGATAGCGAAAATTAGCTCGTCAACCAAGCTGGCAATTCACCTGCGTCGGGAAGTTCAATCAACTGTACTTTGCTGATCGCTTCGACCGACAACATTTCTTCGAGAGCTTCTTTCGGTGGCGTGCTATCGAGATTTAAAACGCCAACGGAATGACCACCAGGCTGATTGCTCTCGCGTCCGACCGACATCTGCGCAATGTTCACTTGGTGTTTTCCGAAGATCGTTCCGACGCGACCAATGATGCCGGGCATATCGGTATGAATGAAGAACAACATTCGGCCATCGAGATAGGCTTCCAAGCGGCAATCATCAAGCGAAATCAATCTTGGCATGTTATTGCCAAAGAGCGTTGCACCAGCTCGCACACGCTGATTATTACCGGTGACTTCGACCGACATTGACGAGCTAAAAGCACCTGGTTCGCGATTTCGGTTTTCGACCAGCTCAATGCCGCGTTCGCGAAGAAGTAGTTCCGCATTCACCACGTTAACCCCTTCGGCCATCGCTTTTTCAAGTAGGCCTACGCAAAACGCAGCTGTCAATAACTTCGTATCTCGCTCGCAAACTTCTCCACGATATAGAATTCGGCAGCCTTCGATGCATCCTTCATGCCACTGTGAAGTCAGACGCCCCAAGCGGTGGGCTACATCGAGATAACCACGCAATGACTCGAGCGTCTTCGGATCTACCGCGGCAACGTTGACTGCATGGCGAATCTCACCACTCTTGAAATAATTGATAAGGAGTTGAATCCCTTCAATGGCGACCTGTGTTTGCGCTTCTTCGGTACTGGCCCCCAGATGCGGCGTACAGACGACGCCCGGCATGCTAAAGAGGGGACTATCAGTACATGGCTCAGTTTCGAAAACATCGAGCGCCACGCCACCAATCACACCGCGTTTCAATCCTTCGATCAAAGCTGCTTCCTCGTATATGCCACCGCGAGCGCAGTTGATTAATCGGATTCCAGGCTTGAGGATATCGAGCTCTTTCATGCCGATGAGATATTTCGTCTCAGGCGTGAGTGGAGTATGTACCGTCAAGTAATCGACCTTCGGAAGCATGTCATGCACATTGGCGGAGCGTTCGACGCCGATCTTGCTTGCTTGTTCATCGGTAAAGAACGGATCATACGCAATGACGCGCATCCCAAACGCTTGAGCGCGGCTGGCCACTTCGCGACCGATGCGTCCCATCCCGACGATGCCAAGGGTCTTATCGGCGAGTTGCGTTCCCATGAACGTCTTGCGGTCCCATTTGCCCGCCAACAAACTGGCATGAGCGGGTGCCACCTGTCGAGATTGAGCGAGCATCAATGCAAAGGCATGTTCGGCCGTACTCAAGGTATTCCCGGCTGGGGTGTTCATGACTACGATTCCGAGCCGAGTGGCTGCGTTCTTGTCGATGTTGTCAGTGCCAACGCCGGCTCGAACGATCGCTCGCAGTTTCTTGTTGCCCTCAAGCGATTCAGCCGTAATCTTCACGCCGCTGCGAACAATCGCTCCGTCGAATTCATTCAGCGACTTTCGAAGGTCTTCCCCTTTAAGCCCAAGGCGAACTTCATATTCGAAATTCGGTTCAGATTTGAGGAGATCGAAGCCTTCTTCGGCAATCGGATCGAGAACAAGAATACGATACTTAGTCATGAAATTATCCGTGCTTGGTAGCGAAGTCGTGCATGTAGTCGGCGAGAGCTTGAGCGCCGGTCATTGGCATCGCGTTGTAGATACTCGCGCGGATACCACCGACGCTGCGATGCCCTTTGAGCGAATCTAAACCGGCGGCCGTAGCTCCCTTGAGGAATTGCTTTTCAATCTCCTCGGAATCAAATCGAAAGGTCACATTCATTAAAGATCGGGCAGCTGGCTGGGCATGACCGTAGTACAGCTTGGGATACTTGTCGACGGCATCGTAAACCAAAGCGGCTTTCTTCTTGTTGATTTCCAGCATCTTATCGAGGCCGCCGATCGTCTCTTCCAACCATTGGGCGACTAAACCTAAGACGTAGATCGCGAACGTTGGGGGCGTGTTCCACATCGAACCTTCCGACGCTTGGTTCTTATAGTTGAGATAACCGGGCAAGCTATCCTGCGATCGTTCAATCAAATCTTTGCGAATGATGATAACCGTTACACCAGCCGGGCCCGCGTTCTTTTGAGCACAGGCGTAGACCAGTCCGTACTTTGATACATCCATCGGACGATACATAAAGTCAGACGAACAATCGGTGACCAATGGGGCGGGACAAGTCGGATCGTTCTGAAATTGAACGCCTTGAATCGTTTCATTGCTAGTCGTGTGAACGTAGGCCGCCTTCGGATTGAACTTAAGCTCACTGTCTGATGGCAATCGATCGTAGTTTGTCGCTTTTGCGTCGTAGATGATCTCGACGTTACCTTCGCGTTTCGCTTCAGCAATCGCATACTTGCCCCACGAACCGGTAAGGACATATTGTGCCGCTTCGCTTTGACCTCGCAATAAATTCATCGGGATCATCGAGAACTGCAAGCGAGCTCCGCCCTGCATGAAAAGGATCTCATGCGTGTCCGGAATTTTGAGTAGACGCTTAAGGCGTTGTTGCGCCGCTTCTTGAATGGCGATGAACTGGGGGCTGCGATGCGAAATCTCTAAAATCGAAGCCGGAGCCCCGGGCAGGCAGAGCATTTCGTCGCGAATTCGCTCCAAAACCGGCACCGGCAAGACAGCCGGACCGGGCGAAAAGTTGTACAGCCGTTTACCAATTGTGGCGGCAGTCATCGGTATTTCCAGAAAATCAAAGGGGTATGGTCAGTCAAACGCCGGTCCGAAATCGAGCTTTCCCAGGAAAAACCGGACGTTCGAAAGGGCCAAATTCTATGAAGATTAAGCCAATCCGGGAAGGATGGCCCGCCGAATTCAATTGGTCCAACCCGTGCTAGAATGGGGACATTAACGCGACATTTTTTGTTCACGACTCTAAGTCTGTACCTTTTACGATCGATCCCGCATGGAACTTGGACTCTACGCCGACCCTGCGACATTGATGCGCATCAAAAACTTGCAATTGCGTGCAAAGCATGTCGTGGACGGTTTTCAAAGCGGTCTCCATCGAAGCCCGCTTCATGGTTTTTCGGTCGAGTTCAGCGAGTATCGCCCTTACGTACCGGGCGACGATCCGCGAGGCATCGACTGGCGACTCTATGCAAGGTCCGATCGCTACTACATAAAAAAATTCGAAGACGAAACCAATCGTCGGTGCCATCTAGTCGTCGATCAGAGTCGTTCCATGGATTTCGGATCGCTTGGCTATTCCAAGCTCGACTATGCGAGAACGTTGGCAGCGACGTTGGCGTACTACTTGACCATGCAACGTGATGCAGTCGGAATGTTGACCTTCGAAGCCGATGTCACAGGCATGGTACCCGCTCGTTTTCGTCACGGGCAACTTCGACGACTATTGATGCTGCTAGATCAAAAGCCGAGCGGTGTTGCGACGGATTTGACGAAGCCCCTTTCTCGTCTCTCCGAAATTATTCGCCATCGCGGACTGATGATTATCCTGTCGGATTTTCTCGTTCCTGTTCCAACATTTGAACAACAGCTAGCCCATCTCGTGGCTCGTCGACATGAAGTCTTGCTCATTCGCATCCTCGATCCGAATGAGATCACTTTTTCGTTGAAGCAGCCGACGGTTGTTCGCGACCTCGAAACCGGACGCGAAATGTACATTGACCCCACCACTGCCGCTCGCAAATACCAAGAGAAGTTTGATCAACATGCGAGCGAACTCAGCGCGCTAGTTGGTCGTCTCGGCATCTCGGCCATGACGCTCTCGACACAGCAACCGCTCGAATTGGCCCTTTGGGAGCTATTGCAAGTCCACGATCGCCGACAAACTCGAGGGCGAGCCGCTTCAACCAGTCGCGGTCCGAATCGAGGTGCTGGATGAGTTTTCTTGCACCTATGTTTTTAATCGGTTCGCTCGCCGTCCTGGGACCGATTGTTTTTCACATGATTCGCCGGCAAGCCAAAGGCGAACAGGTTTTTAGCTCGCTGATGTTTCTGGAGCCATCGCCCCCAACGATGATGCGTCGGAGTCGAATCGATCAGTGGCTATTGCTCCTTTTGCGAAGCCTGGCTGTACTCTTGCTGGTGGCGGCCTTTGCCCGACCTTTCCTCCCGTCGTTCACGTTCGTCGAGACTGCTCAATCCAATGTTCGCAAAGCGATTCTACTCGACATCAGTGCCAGCATGAATCGAGAAAGCCTCTGGCCAGCTGCGATCGAAAGAACCCAATCGATCATCAACGAAGCAAAGCCAGAACACATCCTAAGCCTTTACACCTTTGATAATCACGTTCATTCTCTGGTCTCAGAATCCGAGGCCCAATCGCATTCTGATATCGAACGTAAGACACTATTGCTCTCGGCTATTGAGGGTGTCCAGCCTTCTCATTTAGCGTCCAATCTTGGAAAGGCTCTTACAACCATCGCGGATCGGTTGACAAAGCTCGAGGGCAATCGGGACGATTTAAAGCAAGTTTCAAGCGAGATTATTCTTGTTTCCGATTTCCAAGCCGGTAGCAGTCTGGACCGGCTTGAAAATTTCCAATGGCCAACGAATTGCCATGTCACCATTGAACGAATTCGAGCAAAAGGTGGAATGCCAACGGATTCTAGCAATGTCGCGGCGAATGTTCTTGAAACGAAGAGTTCTGACTCGATCCCGATTCGACTTGTGCATCGAAACGGTGAACAATCAAAATCGATCGAGCTTGAATGGTTAGACGAAAACGGGAAGCGGATCGAAACGGAGCCAAACGATTCCGCGGCGCTCGAGAAACCGTCTAAACCGCGGTCCAATCCACTGAAGATCGACTTGCCTAGCGAATCGAGTTTGGTGGTCGAAATGCCTAAGCTTGTCGCACCAAACAGGATTCTTGAACTTCGGGGCGACAGCGCGACGTTTGACAATCGCCGCTGGTTTGCCAAGCCGCCGGTTCGTGAACTTCAGATCGTTTGCATAGATGATAGTAACCGTCCAACACCGGAAAGCTTAGGCTATTTTCTGAAGCAACTGCCGCTCGATAACGATGTTCGACAGGTCACTTTCGCCTGGCGCGCGCCGAGGAGTTTGGATCCTTGGCCCGATTTACAACGCGTTCCCTTGATGGTGGCAAGTCACTTGTTGACTGTTGAAGACGCCAAACAATCGCGACTCCGAATTGAAAATGGAGGTCATTTTTTATGGTCGTTGGATGCTCCAGTGTCGGATTCATCGCCAAGAGAGTCTGTGATATCTGCTTGGAAGGCGCTGACGAACGGGGAACAAGTTGAAATCAAGGAAGCGGTTTCGAAGAAAGAGTGCATCTGGGAAAAGATTGATTTCACGCATCCACTCTTCCAAACACTGGCCGATTCGCGATTTAACGATTTTACGAAGACGCGTTTTTGGCAACATCGAAAAATAGAACTGTCGCCCTCGTCTGCGTGGAAGACGATCGCGAGTTTTGATGATGGAGCACCTGCTTTGGCGTGTTGCTCTATGGGTGCCGGGAAGCTTTGGTTGATGGCCGCTGGCTGGCAGCCCGCCGAGAGCCAGTTTGCTCTTTCCAGCAAATTCGTTCCGATCATGGCTGGCATCTTTGAGGATTCACTCCCGAGTGAACGAGGCCTTAGTCGTCTCGAAACTGGCGATCAGATTGCAATCGAAGCCGGCGAAGTATGGGAAGGCCCTTCACACGAAATGTTACAGCCTGTTGAAATGGCCGATGGCGTTCGAGGAGTCGAATTCACGACGCCCGGTTTCTATCGTGTCTCTATAAACAATATTGCTCAGACCGTGGCCGTGAATCTACCGGCATCGGAGAGTGACACGCGGACGATGGAGCTTGAAAAGCTAGAGCGATTGGGAGTTACAACCAAAGCCAAGCCGAATGAAGAACGACTGGCGGCCAAGGAAGAACAACGTAAGTCGGTCGAGCTAGAAAAGGATCAAAGGCTTTGGCGATGGTTCATGATCGGCATGCTCGGCGTGATCGTTATTGAAACACTCTGGTGCTCACGCGCTTGACTAGTCCTTCAACAAAGCGTCGCGGCAAATCTGAATACTTTTAGGCAGGAAAATGAGGGGTAAGAAAATTAAGAGTGGGATTGCGTTGGCCTAGTTTTCTTACCAATCGGATGAACCTCGGAGATAGCGGCGGCGATTCGAAATGAGGCCAAGCTACTGTTCCGGATTCTCGATAAGCGATCTCAGTCGATCGGCAAGCGTATTTGGGAATTTTACCAACCAGCTTTCATCCACAAGGCGGACATCAATCATATCCAAGAGATGAACACGATCTTTGAGTCGAAAGGAATTCAGTTTCATACGCACTAACCGTTCCAATGGCAACGTGCGGATTCCGTCGCCATATGCAGTTGGTTCAACATCGGGGTTGGACTCGAAGTCATCTTGCTTGACGAATTGATTGGCGAGAACGACATGGATTGCATACCGCACCGAATCGTTTTCTCCCTCTAAAAACATGTCGAGTCCGGCGGCTTTACGGTAATGGTAACCATGGTCCGCCATTGCGAGTTTGACCCTATCGAGGTCTTCGGGGCGAATCAATACGTCCACATCATTCGTGGCCCGCACCGCCCCCGGATCAACTTGAGCGACCCAAATGCGAACTGCATTGCCCCCGACGATGGCAAAAGGAATCCCAGTCGTTTCGAGAATCGAGACTGTCTTACGCAGCCTTAGTTCCACGCGATCCATGGATTCGCCAATCTTTTTCCAAAGTTCATCTCCAACCACCGACAATGCAACGTTCATTCGACTGCCTTTCCCTTCACACTCAGTGTAGCACAGAGTGTTCTGCCGCGAAGGATTCTCGACAATCTTTCACTTGACCCGCATGCAGCGTCGTCGAAACACTCTTTTGCTATCTTGGCGTTGGTGAGCGGGTTTTCTTGTTGATTCCGAATGCATCGAGCCAGCTTAGGTCGACGTAGATCGAATCGACGAACTGATTCGAAAGACGCAGTTGGGCGGACGCGGGGGCAGTAAAGGATCGAAGGCTCGTCACACCTTGCCCGGCCCGGACGGCGTTGGTGTCGAAGATATTGACGACCCCATTGCGATCGACGTCAAAGGCATCCGAAATGAGTCCCGTGCTCTGACCTTGTTTGGCTCGCACGGCGTTCGTATCGAAAATGTTGATCGTTATCTGTTGAGATGGAAACGGGGTATTGGGGGTAATATCAAAACGAGCGTTCCCAAAATAAAAGACGTCGTTGGTCGTTAAGCCAGTGTTCACATCGGCCAATATTGTTACTTGTAGCCAAGCATTCTGAATCGCATTGTTAGCAAACTCCAGTTTGATTCGATCGGCACCATTGGCTCCACCACCAGGATAAGTCGAAACCGTTACGGCCGGAGTGATCGGTACGAAGTTTGGAGTCGAATCTGTGAATGTACTCCAGGTCGCCAATTGGAAACTCGCCGCTGATATTCCGGCCAAGTTAGCTGGGGCTTGCAAGTCGACGACGAGGCCATTCAAGCCACGCGAGTAATTCGTATAGTTCGCCGAGCTCGTTGTCTGGCCGGGCAGCAAGGCGATCTTCGTTGAGTCGATCGAATTGACAGGATTCCCCGACCCATCCCCAAAGACTGTGCTTGTAGAACGATTATAAAAAACTTGCCGGTTAGCGATGGAAGTTGGTCTGACTAACCATAATTCGTTACCCGTTGTTCCGTCATTGGCACTAAAGAATAGTGTTCCACCAACATTCGTTAAATTACTTGGATTGGAACCCGTACTTCCAGGACGAATTCCACCGCCCGGAACTGCATCCTCAACGATTTCAGCTATCCCGAATTGATTGACTCGCCACAGTTCGTAGTTGCTAGAGGCTGTGCCAGAATTCGACGCAGAAAAAAACGGAGTGCCACCCACGTTGGTTAAGTTGATTTGGAAGGAACTAGAACTCGTTGATCCTGGTGCAATACCACCTCCAGGGATAGCGTCTTCGACCATCTCAGCCAAACCAGAGTTGTTGACTCGCCATAACTCATATCCGTTGATTCCATCGTTGAAGCGGAAGTATAGGGAGCCACCTATGTTGGTCAGGTTGATAAGATTGTAGCTGGACAGCGCCAAGTCTGCGCTGGAGTCCAGGCTTTAGCCGCTTTTGGCGCATCCAAGGTGCTCGGCGCCTAAAGGCTGTACTCCAACGTGTTTGCGACGAATTTCGTACTCAACCTGGCGCTGT
>JANOAI010000441.1:0-3497 GCA_031411055.1 Pirellulaceae bacterium | reverse complement strand
GCGATGAAGAAGGTCGCCGGTGGTCTGCGACTTGACTTGGCTTCCTTCCGCGAACTCGAGGCTTTTGCTCAACTGGGTACCGAACTGGACCCCGCCACTCAAGCAAAGCTGGACCGCGGTTACCGAATGGTTGAGTTGCTGAAGCAACAACAGTATCAGCCGATGACCGCTGCTCAGCAAGTTATCAGCTTGTATGCCGCCACCCGTGGGCACATCGACAACATACCGGTCGACAAAGTCCGTGACTTTGAAGTCGGCTTGTTGAATCATGTCAAGGATCGTGCCCCAGATCTCCTCAAGAAGATCGTTGAAGTCGGCGATTTGACCGGCGAAATCGAAGAAGCCATCAAGGCCGTCATCGCAGCCTTCAAGGCTGGTTTCAAGGTTTAATTGATCGAAGCACTGCGTAAACGAACATAACTCATGGCCAATACTCGCGCACTTGATAAACGACGCAAGTCGATCAAAAACATCCGCAAGATCACGCGGACGATGGAACTGATCGCAACTGCGCGATTTAAGAAGGCCATGGATCGTGCCTCGGCGGCGACCGATTACACTGCTCGACTCAATGCGATCGTTCAGGATCTGGCTAAGAACGTATCGGATGTCAGCCATCCACTGCTCAAGCCTCGTGACGAAGTTAAGAGTAGCGAGATTGTGTTACTGACGAGCAACCGCGGCTTGTGCGGTGGCTACAACGGTTCGGTGATTCGGGCCGCTTTGGCTCGTCGAAACGAGCTGATCGAGAAGGTTGGCAAGGTTCCGATGACCGTCAGCGGCAAACGCGGGATCGCCGCTTTGAAGTTCCGCGGCGTACCGTTGGAAAAGTCGTTCACACAATTCGAAGATCAACCAGCCTTCGATGAAGTTGCCAAAATTGCTGACGATTTGATGCTTCGCTATATTAGCGGAGAAATCGATCGAGTCGACATCGCCTACACCAAGTTCCGAAGTATTTCGAAACAGCAAGCGGTGACGGAGACGTTGTTGCCCATTTCGAGCTTGGCCGTTGAATCGGTGGCCAGCAAGACGCTTGGTCAAACAGCGAAAGCTGGCTTCAAAGATAACTACGAATTTCTGCCGTCGGCGGTGAGCATTCTTGAAGAAGTCGTTCCGGCAGCGTTCCGAGCGCGTTTGTTTAAGTGTTTCCTGGATGCAGCCGTCAGCGAGCAAATTGCGCGGATGGTTGCGATGAAGAGCGCGACGGAGAATGCAGGCGACATCATCAAGCTTCTTTCAAGAACCTACAACCGCGCACGACAATCGAAGATTACTCAAGAAATCATGGAGATCATCGGTGGTGTCGAAGCCCTAGGCTAAGCCATGTTACGCAAACTTGCTAACGCAGTCACACGACGATTATCCTTTTCACGTTATAACGTTAAACCAACAAATTCATCCAATCAGCTGAGTTCCAAACCAGTCATGTCCACAAGCACAACTTTTATCGGCAAGATTACGCAAGTTATCGGTTCGACATTCGACGTCGAATTTCCAGAGAATCAACTGCCCGCCATCTACAACGCGGTCACGATTCGAAACGAAAAGAAGGGTGTGAAGATCGATTTGACTGGCGAAATCCAGACACACCTTGGCGGTGGCCGTGTGCGTTGCGTAGCTCTTGGAAGCACCGACGGTCTGATGCGAGGGCTTGATGTCGTAGACACGGGCAAGCCGATCACCGTTCCGGTTGGAAACGTAACGCTTGGTCGCGTCTTCAACGTTCTCGGCAAAGCGATCGATGGCCGCGGCGATGTACAAGCCGATGAATACTGGCCAATTCACCGTCAAGCACCCAAGGTTTCAGAGCTTTCGACGAATACCGAAGTCTTCGAAACGGGGATCAAAGTTATCGACTTGTTAACCCCGTTCGTCCGCGGTGGTAAGGCTGGTTTGTTCGGTGGAGCTGGTCTTGGTAAAACTGTTATTCTTCAAGAGCTGATCGCTCGCGTGGCCTCGACTCACGGCGGGTACTCGGTTTTCGCGGGAGTGGGTGAGCGTACTCGCGAAGGAACCGACTTGTGGTTAGAAATGCAGGAAACCGAAATCGGGACTACTGGTCGCAAGGTTATTGAACAGACCTGTATGTTGTTTGGACAGATGAATGAGCCACCAGGGTCACGTCTTCGCGTCGCGCTGTCGGCTGTTACGATGGCCGAATACTTCCGCGATAGTACCGGTAAGGACACTCTATTGTTCATCGACAACATTTTCCGTTTCTCGCAAGCAGGTTCGGAAGTGTCGGCTCTTCTCGGTCGTATGCCTTCAGCGGTGGGATACCAACCGACGTTAGCGACTGAAATGGGTGCTCTTCAAGAAAGAATCACTTCGACCAAGAATGGTGCGATCACGTCGGTGCAAGCGGTTTACGTTCCAGCGGACGATCCAACAGACCCTGCTCCAGCGACCGCCTTCGGACAGCTTGACGCGTTCATTTACTTGGAGCGATCGATTTCGGAAAAGGGGATCTATCCTGCGATCGATCCTTTGGCTTCGAACTCTCGTATTCTGGACCCCGCCATTGTGGGCGAGCGTCACTATGCGATTGCGAGACGCGTTCAAAAGACACTTCAACGCTATCGCGAACTTCAAGACATTATTGCCATCCTTGGTGTTGATGAATTGAGCGAAGCGGACAAGTTAGTCGTTCACCGCGCTCGCCGAATTGAACGCTTCTTGTCGCAACCGTTCTTGGTGGCAGAAGTCTTCACCGGGAAAAAGGGTGAGATCACATCGCTGGCAGATACGATTCGAAGCTTCGAAGAAATTTGCGATGGCAAGTGGGATCATCTTCCTGAGTCGGCCTTCATGTATGTTGGTTCGATTGAGCAAGTTGAAGAACAAGCCAAGAAGCAAGCTGCTAAGAAGTAACGTTAACTTACGAAAACAACCATGGCCGAACTTCGTTGCATCGTCGTCACCCCTGAAAAAACCGAACTCGATATTACGGCGAGTTCGATAACCGTCCCACTGTTCGATGGTGAGATCGGTATTTTGCCTGGACGCGCTCCGATGGTTGGTCGGCTTGGTTTCGGTCTAATGACGGTCAAGACGAATGCGGGTAGTACCAAGCATTACGTCGATGGCGGCTTTATCCAGGTGACTCGTGAATCGGTCTGCATTTTAACCGACCGTCTTCTAAACCCGGAGTCTTTGGATTCCGCTCAAGCGACCAAAGATCTTGAAGCTGCCTCGACCATGAAAGCGGTAACCGCCGAGGCCCATGCTGCTAGGACTCGAGCGCTGAGTCAAGCTCGTGCCAAGTTGAGGCTTTCGGCAAAAGGCTAGTATTTCCTTCTGACACCTGACATCGCTATCTCAATTCCCAGAGAGTTGATCTTTGCGCCAATCCGTAGCCAAATGAATGCGGACGCGTCTTTCCAACCGTTGCTTATTTGTTTGCAACGTTTTTTGGATTTTCTTGGGTCTTTGTAGGGGCCGAACTGCGTTGACAGGTTAAGTCAATGTTCGGAAGGATCTCGATGAACTCCTCT
>JANOAI010000440.1:0-18477 GCA_031411055.1 Pirellulaceae bacterium | reverse complement strand
TCTGCGCTGGAGTCCAGGCTTTAGCCGCTTTTGGCGCATCCAAGGTGCTCGGCGCCTAAAGGCTGTACTCCAACGTGTTTGCGACGAATTTCGTACTCAACCTGGCGCTGTCCAGCTAATCCGTCACGGCAAATTCCAGGCTTTGCGGACTGACCATTGAATGACGAATAATAAGCTGATGAGTCCAAAACTGGCCCAGCTGTCGGCGAGGTTTTCGCCAAGCCGAAAGGATTGGACGCTATCGACGTGAAACGAGCGACGTCGCTCTTGCAAGGCTCGAATGATATCGTCGCTCGACTCCGGGGCAATGACACGACCACCAGCCGACTCGTTGAGCTTGGCTAGTTGATTGATCAGCTGCCAGTCGGGTGATGATTGAATTTTTTCAACTGCCATATCGACGACGATAAACGGAAGTCGAGCCTCCAACGGTTGACCTTCATCATTCTTCGCCCGAACGATCATCTCATAACGTCCTGGCTTATTGATCTGATTCAGTTCGCCATCAAGCCGATTGGGTCCTGACTTCTGCGGCAACAGTGGGCCGTGGTCAACATTGTCAAGTGTCCATCGCACCTCGATCTCTTTGGGCAATGCTTTGGCTTTAGAGCCTCCTTTCCAATCGATTCGATATTGAGTCGATTCGCCAAGCGACATCGTGCGTTTGGGCATCGATAGCTGAAAACCTTCTTGGACGTCTTCGCGACGCATTGTCCACAAGACCGATTGTCGCCAGAATCGACGATGCAATTCGGATTGCCCCTGTCGCGACCAGCGCCAGCTTGTATCAAACGCCATGCAGAGTACACGACCTTTTCCATAGCTCGACGCAACGATCAGCGGTTCGTTTTGAGAACCTGCTGCAAGGAGTTGAATCCCAGCGTCTTCTTTCAACCCTTTCCATCGATTTGCGCCTAGCAATGGCCGAAGCGATTTCCAAGCGTCCTGGCTCTTCGTGGCAGTCCCCTTTCCGTTCCCACTGTCGTCACCCAAGTCCAGAATGGGGTGGGGAGCACGCGGGATCAGCGAAATTTCATTCGTCCAATGTCCACGTTCATTGATGGGTTGATCGAAATTTTGCTTATCGCTCGGATTGAGCTCGACCGGCAATATTTTTTCAATGGGGGTTTTGGAGTAGCCGCCACTTGAATACGCGTGATATCCGCCGAGGGTGATAAGTCCCGCACCGTTCTCAACCAACTTCACGATGCGATCCATGTTCTTTGGGCCGAGGGCGCTGGCGTCGAGATCGCCGAGGATAATACAATCGTAGACGTCCTCTTGGAGCCGATTTCCCAAATCAATGGGCCATTTAGAACGCGTTGTTTCAAGAAACAATAATGGGTCGACTTGAAGATCGCGGCTATCGGCTAAGCCCCGCAAAATAAAAGTCTGTTCGGCTCGCGGTTGGCCTTCCAGAAACAGGATGCGGGACCCGGAATCGGGAACGTTCAAAAAGCAGGTCTGTTCGTTGTTAAGAAGCGTCGCTTCGCCTTCAACGCCCTCCGCTCTCACAAGGAGTTGATAGGTGCCGGGATCGGGTGCAACGACGGGTATATTGAAGGGTAAAGTTTGATCTGCCTGATTTGGCTTGAGTTTGACTTGTTCCATCCGACTCAGTTTTCCGTCGGCCTGGCGGAGGAAAACCGCGACGGTCAGCTCGCGACCTTGAAGTCCAATCGCTCGTAAATTTCCACGAATAGGAAATGGATTCTTGGCGAAAGCTTCGCTCTGATCAGGAACGCCATCTAAAATGAGGTCGCGAGTTTCTTCAGCACCACTGCGCGGACCGACTCCAACAAAATAGATCGGAATATCCAATTGAGAGTACTGTCTGGCCGCTTGTTGAGCTTCCGAAGTATCGCCGCGGGCCGTTTGAGCTCCGTCACCTAACCAGACCATGCCCATGAGTGGTGGGTCGGTTTGTGAAGCGAGTACTGATCCAAAAGGTTGCCCGACCTCGGTAATGACTCCTTGTGGGGCTTTCGGTAACGCGTCAACCCAAGGGGTTGTCTGTTTTGTCAGGTTCTTCGTCGTCTCGGTAAGGCTTCGCAATCCGCTGTCGTAGCCGAAGATTTTCCATTCGACTTCGTCGCCAAGAGCCACACTTCGTTGTTGCAGATCGCTCAAGAACTGACGTTCGATATCCCAACGGGTGGCATTGTTGATTCCAGAGGGCAATTCCATACTGGCGGATGTATCCACGAGCACCGCTACCGATTGTCGGGATGATTGGCTGCTGGTCCACGTGAGGCCAGGCCTCAACGCGACAAGAATCATGAGCAAAATAGTAAGTAAGCGTAAGCTTGTGAGTACAAATCGTTTTCCGAGCGAAAGTTTCCGATCGAGCTTAAAAAAGCCGAGCCCCAAAAAAGCCAGAATCGACATTACAGCAACCAAGCCGTAGCTGTTGAAGATTGGTTGTAAATCCCATTCGATCATGCAGCGGCCTTCGTTCCCAAAGAATAGAAACGATAGGACATGGCTTGTTCTGCAATCGCAATCGCGAACAAAACGACCAACAAGAAGGGGGCCAGGTCTTTGCCGTGTCGAGCTTGTCCAATAGAACTTTGCAAACTTTCGCGATCCGATACAAGAAAATACTGGTTCTTTCCAAGTACTCGATCGAGGACCGATGGATCAAGATGCTCGAGATTGACTGTGCGAGGGTCGAGTTGCATACTGAATCCGCGCAAGGCGGGGCGATCGGCTTGGACACTTCGCAGCCGATAGGTTCCCGCTTGTTGGGCATAGGCATAGTGCAGATGATTGCCTTGGGCTTGAACGCGAACGACTTCTCCGTTCGGTGAAAAGAGGTCGTACCTGGTTGGCAACCGTTCGATCGGATTGTCGAGCATGGGTGGCGTTCCAATCAGGAAATTGCGACGAGCGTTGCCGGTTCCTGAAAGATACTGCATCGCGCCAACCATTAACCCAAAGTTTGGCCAGGGATTCGTCGTTGCCCACAATCGGTTCCACGGTGGATTCTCAATCGAATCAGGATCCGTTGTCGGCGTCGTGATGGTCAAGATACGGCCCGCGCCGCGCAATTGTTCAATGACCGCCGGATGCCCAGAATCTGAATAGCTCACCAAGATCGATGCATCTTCCGCCAACTTATCGATCACCCAATACTTATAGATTGGATGAATGTTCCACGGTACAGAACTGGACGTTTGTCCGAAAAGACTCCAAACGGGATGGTTCGGCTTGAGAGAAACAAAATAGTGCGAATCATCGGTCATCGGCTTACGCCAGAGAAGCGAGATCTTTCCCGGAAATAACTTCAACGTGGCTGAATCCTTCCACGCGTTATCGATGTTCAAAGCACGTCCAAGGACAATCAACAGCCCTTTTCCGGACTCTACTACCGATTGCAAGCGAGTAACTTCGTCGTTCGACAGCTTGGGTGGGTCGACGAGTAAGATTGCATCAAAACTGGCGAGTTCAATGGTTGGTAGCTCGTTATAGGTGTGGATTTCAACATTTTTCAATTCGGGATCGAGCATCCGAGCGGCAAGGATTGCTTGATTGTTTCCGCGACTATCTTGGTTGCCTATGACAAGTTGCTTGTTGGCCTGGATTGCTTCGATCGTAAACGGGAGTTGGTTATCGACGGCCAAGGGATCCGGACGACTCAGCCGTAATTCCGCATGAGTGGTTCCCGCTTCAATGTCTCGAAGAGAAAAGCGAACATCGACCTTTCCACCGGCGGGGACTTCAAGTGTCTGACGATCGCGAACGGCACTTTTCGGAAAAATCGCTTCACCATTTTTGATAGTTGGTAAACGCGGGTCTCGCTGCTCGACAAACAGCTCAATCGCAACTTGTCCTGCCGCCGTATCCGGTGACGCGATAACGGATGCCATCACATCCACCGAACTTTCCGGGGTGACGATTTCTTGACTCAGCTTCAAATTTCCCAGCGACCAATTTTCCCGTTTCTTCGGTCCCAGATCGATCACTTGAACTAAGACGTTTTCTCCTTTATTCAGCTGTAGAGTTTCAGAGAGATTGTTCGAGTCTCCAGTGGACCAAGCGTTTATCGATAAATCGGTTAGGACGTAAACTTCTCGACGATCGATCTTTGACGATCGGACTAATTCGATAGCCGATCGGATTCGGGCTGGAAGATCTGTCGATTGCCCATCGATTTTGACCTTCTCCAATTGTTGATTGGCGGACAACCTTCCTGGATGCAAGCGTTGTCCCTGAGTCGACGTTACGATTGCAATTTGGCTGTCGCTGGGCATGCGATCCATTAGCCAACTGACTGTTTCTTTCGCGACCTCCAACCGTGATTGATTCGCCTGTCGATAATCCATCGTCGGACTGGTGTCGATGACAAAAGCCGCGCAAATAGGACCGACCGAGGCTTGTGTAGGCGCGGCCGATCCGCGAGCCAAGGCCCACGTGCCCCATGCCCCCAATCCGAGCCAAAGAATGAGAGCGAGCCCGGCTATGCTCAGCCAAACCGATCGAGGATGTCGATTCGCAATCGATAATAAAGCAGCAGCCGAGGCTAGCAAGGCAAGGATCGCAACCAAACCCAAGCAAAGATAAGTTGCATGCATGGAACTATGAACGCGCGGCGATGCGAAAGCGATCGCGGCCAGCAGGATCAAAAGCATACGAATGGCTAACAACAGCCAACGCTTGATCGACCAGCCTCGCTGTGCTTGAATGGCCGTTTGACGAACAAACCGCAGTGCTGGAAAGGTGATCCGTTTTGGCTCGCGTCGTCCGAGAAAGTGAAGCATGACTGGAACGAGGATCAATGCCGAGCCAGCGAGCAAAGAAACATGGGCGAAATTCACTAGAACCGACCTCGGCGACTAAGCAGGTATTCGGTCAACGCTTTGTCATACGGATTTCCCGTATGCAGGGGCACATAGTCAATACGTGACTCGCTGCATCCGCGTTTCAATTCCTCCCGAAAGTTCGCAATGTTCGTCCGATATTCGTTCGCAATCTCGTCGGCATTCACGGTCAGTCCGGTTTCGAGTTCCGGATCGTACAGTTGCACCATCCCTTCGAATGGAAAGTTTACCTCTGCTTCGTCCAGAACATGAAATACGATGATGTCGTGGCCCGCTCCACGGAGCATTCGTAGCGATTTGAGGGCGGTTTCGGTTTCGAATAAAAGATCGCTGAAAACCATTACCAGCGAACGGTGTCGCAACATCGAAGCCAATTGCATCATGCAGCTCTGGAAATCCGTTTCGCCACTCACCTTGAGCTTGGTTAACTGGCTCAGAATTGTCGGAAGTTGGCTTCGTCGCGAGCGTGGCGGAACGCTGGCTCGGATCTTGGTGTCAAAAGTAAGCAGACCAATCGGGTCACGTTGCATCAACATGAGATAGGTCAATGCGGCTGCCAAGCAAATGCAGTAGTCGAACTTCGTCAGCTGCTGCCGGTACGTAAAATCCATCGATCGGCTCAAGTCCATCACGAGATAGCCATTGAGGCTCGTTTCTGCTTCGAATTTCTTGACGTAATATCGATCGGTTTTCGCATAAGCTAACCAATCGATATCCTTGGGGTCATCGCCGTGGGAATATCGCCGGTGTTCCGAAAACTCGACCGAGAAACCGTGGTACGGGCTAGCATGCAAACCTTGCAAAAAGCCGCGAACGATCATCTTGGCCCGCAAATCAAGCCGCTTAATCTGCGATGCAAGTTCAGGCTTGAGGTACTGTTCGACGGCTGCCATAAATCAATCACGATCCTTCAGTTGCTTCGCATTATAAAATGTTCCTGGCTTACTCATCATATCGTCTAGGCTTTGAGCAGGACCAGCCTCAAAGTCATGTATGATTGGAGATCCTAGATGAAGCGTTCTGCGAGTACGCGCTTTACGCAAAGTTTTCACGCCGAGAATTGAAGTTATGTTGCCTCTCCCCCGAATTCTCAGAATTTTCCGAGAATGGTTGCGCGATCCCAAAAACCCCGAACGGCGATTCGAAACGCTCGCAAAATTGAGCGAATATTTGGTCCCAGGGTATCGGTACTCCTGGCCCAACATCGATTGGTGGCAAAATGCCAAATTCAACCACTACCTGGATTCTTTTGACGAGAAGGGCGGTTTCAATACGCATCGCCGCTGGATACTGGGGCAGCTTTTGCGGCTCGTCGACGGCGTTCCAGGAGATACGGCTGAATGCGGCGTTTACCGCGGATCCTCGTCCTATTTGATTCTTGAAGCAAATGGCCGTGTCGGTTTGCCTCGAACTCATCACATGTTCGATTCCTTCCAAGGGGTCTCGGCGCCCTCGTCGGAAGACGGAAAGTATTGGAAGGAAGGGGATTTGTCGGTACCTGAGAAAATCGCGCGCGAGGCGCTGAGTGGATTTACAAACACGCAATTCTATCCCGGTTGGATACCAAGCCGCTTCGAAGAAATCGCCCATCGGCAATTCTGTTTCGTTCACGTTGACGTGGATCTTTACGAACCCACCCGTGACAGCCTCGAATTCTTTTATTCACGGCTTTCGCCAGGGGCCATTTTTCTTTGCGACGATTATGGATCGCCCTTTTGCCCAGGAGCGACGCGAGCCTGTGACGAGTACTTGGAATCGTGCGTCGAAAAGATGCTAGCCCTCCCCGACGGCGGCGGCTTCTTCATTAAAGGAATTCAAACCGCATCGAGTCCGTCCTAAGGCGATCCGCCGTTTGCAATGTGCGGTGTTATTACTTGCGTCTGAGGGACTAGCCGATCTTCCGACTCTCGAATCAGTGATTTTCAAGTGATCGGAACCTCGCCCGCGAAGACGTGGGCGAGGTAACTCTAGAGTGGCTGTAAAATGTGAAGATCTCCTAGCCCCTCAGGCTCAAATGTTTGTTTTTGTCTGCCGCTCGCCTAATTAATGATGGGTGGTACATCGGTGTTGGCGTACTTCGGAATATCGGGTTCGCGAATTTCTTTTAGGAGACGCTGGATGATCTTATCGGTAGTCATTCCTTCGGCTTGTGCTTGGAAGTTGGCTGCAAGGCGATGGCGAAGAACGGGAACGGCGATGCGGCGAATGTCGGCGATCGCAACACTGAAACGTCCATCCATCGCAGCCATGGCTTTCCCTGCCTGAAGGAGAAACTGGCCAGCCCGTGGACCCGCTCCCCAATCCAGAAGTTCCTTCACAAACTCAGGCGACTTTTCATCGGATGGTCGAGTCGCACGGACAAGACTGGCCACATACTTTACGATGTATTCGCTGACGGCGACGCTGCCGATAAGTTTCTGAATATTCAGAATGGCTCGTGCCGACAGAACTTTATTGATCTCGGGTTTTTCATTCCGAGTTGTGCTCATGAGAATTTTCTCTTCTTCATCGACCGTCGGGTAATCGATTTTGATGTTGAACATAAAGCGGTCAAGCTGGGCTTCCGGCAGCGGATACGTTCCTTCCTGTTCAATCGGATTCTGCGTTGCAATCGTAAAGAATGGATCTGGAAGCGGGTACGTTTTGCTACCCACCGTGACTTCGCGCTCTTGCATCGCTTGAAGGAGTGCAGCTTGTGTCTTGGGTGGCGTTCGATTGATTTCGTCGGCCAGGAGAATGTTCGTGAAGATGGGGCCTTCCACGAACCGAAACTCACGTCGGCCATCGGCTTCATCGAGCACATTCGTTCCAGTAATATCCGATGGCATCAGGTCGGGAGTAAACTGAATTCGGCGAAAGCTGACGTCGAGAATTTTCGAAAGCGTGCTTACCATCAAGGTTTTGGCAAGCCCTGGAACTCCTTCCAGCAAACAGTGACCGCGCGTGAAGATCGCCGCGAAAAGCTGCTCCACGACCTCGTCTTGGCCAATGATGGCTTTGCTGAGTTCCTGCTGAACGTGGTCCCGATGTTCACGAAATTCACGCAGTAAATCGCCGATACTCTTCGGTTTCGGACTTGGAGTTGCACTCGACACGTTCAATCCATGAGCAAGGTGAGATGCGGAACGACTGTTAATTTCGCCTCATCATACCGTTCATGGAAAGCCGAGAGTAGTGCGTTATCGATCGGCAGCTGCTTGATCCAGAAACCACCAGAGTTTTCCCGCTGGCTGAATGAGTTGGGAAGGATATAAGTTCGGATTTCTTTCCGATCCATGAATCTTATCCAAAGCCCAGCGTTTGTTGGCTCCACAGACTAAAAAGGCGACGTGATGCGCGTTGTTGATTATCGGTTCCGTCAGCGTTACTCGAGTCGTTTTCAATTTTGGAACTTCGTTGGCAACTACCCAACGGTCTTTGACCGAAATTGCCGATGTCTCCGGAAAAAGCGAAGCCGTGTGCGCATCGTCCCCCAAACCAAGAAAGACAATATCGATCTTTAGATCGCCATCGATGGCTAACGCTTTCAAGGTCGCTTCGTAAGCATCGGCAGCCTGGGATGCTGACTGTTTCCCACACGGAATGGGCAAAGCTTGCGGCCGAACGCCGTCGAGTCGATCCAAAAGAGCCACTCGCACCATCCGAAAGTTGCTATCAGGATGGTCTTCGCCAACATCTCGCTCATCACCCCACAGGAGTACGACTTTCGACCAATCGATGGATTTTTCAGGCAGCTCGGCCAGCAGTTCGTATAGTCGTTTGGGTGTTGATCCGCCAGAAAGCGCTACCATACATCGCCCTCGAGACGCAATCGCTTGATGACATCGCTCGACAAGCCAGTCTCTGGCTCGCATTGCCATCGACTCGGAATCAGGCAAAACAATCGTTTCAATTTCAGCAGGCATGACTAGGGTTCAAAAATGTGCCGCGACGCTCCGCCGTCGCGATGTTTGCGATTCTCGCAACATTTTGTGAATCGCTAAAATGTGCTAATCGCGACGGCGGAGCGTCGCGGCACACTGACGATTCTACCCACTATTTCTTGATGCGATATCCGCGAGTCATGAGGAGCTTAGGGAGCTTGGCTACATGGTCGCCTTGCAGTTCGATCGTTGATTCCGCTATCGAACCGCCCGAACCGCATTGGCTTTGCAAGGCGCTGAGCGTTTCCCGAAGCTGGGGTTCCGAACAATCGAATCCAGCAATGATGGTCACGACTTTGCCCTTCTTTCGTTTCTCCAACCGAATCGCAAGGATCTGTTTTCCCGGATGCGTGTCGACAGGCGGACAGCGACAGACTTTCACATCTTCGCCACATCGCTCACAGATCACCGGTCGTTCTAAAGTCGTTCCATCAAAAAGTCCCATGGTAGCTAAAGCTTCGAGTCGGCCTTTCCTGAACAAAATACAGCCAACATGGCAGGGAGGAAGATAAGATCGCCGATCAACGCAAAGGCAATTGTTGCGCCCCCCATCGTCGCGAAGATGTGGTGCTCGCGAGTATCGCTCCAAAGGACTGTCGAAAAGCCGCAGACCAAGACAAGCGTCGTCATAATGCAAGCGCTACCAACACCAGTGAACGAACGATGGATTGCAGCTCGATTGTCGGAACATTTTTTTCGCTCCTCGGTATATCGAGTCAAAAAGTGAATCGTATCATCGACCGCAATCCCGAGACAAACCGTAAACGCAAGGACGCTAATGAGTTCGAGCGGGCTCTCGAAAAAATACATTCCTGCGCCGGTCAGGGCTAAAGGGAAAATGTTAGGAACAATTGAGATCAATCCAAGCTTTACCGAGCGGTAGGCCACGCCGAGCGACACGAAAATAATGATTGCCGCGGACCCAAGACTGGAAAGAAGATCGAGAATAATCTGATAAAGATTCTTCCATCGCCAGATTGCGTTGCCAGCAAGTTCAGCCGTGAACTCAGGGTGCTTGCTCACCACAGATCGGATTTGATCGTCAATTCGTTTGAACACCGGACCATAATGGGCAATACCGATATCCTGCAATCGAAAAACGATGTTGGCTTCGCGGTCTTCAATTCTCAAGAAAGCTCTTTTTAGAGGTGGCGGGAGAAGATCAACCATCGAAGCTTTATCGGAAGGAGTTCCACTTCCAGGTAGTGCGTTGATCAAATCGGCAATTCCGAGTGGCGAACCGAGCATTGCTTCGGACTTTAGAATTGCATCGATCTCCTCATTCACCACGATAATTTCCGGTGAGTCATCAGCTACTTTGGCATTCCATCGGATTTGTACCGTTGAAGTTTCCAGACCACCCAAGGCGCGGTCCATGCGACGCAATGCTTGGGCCTCGGTGCTGCTGTCCGGAATCGCATTAAGTAGCCGTTCATCTGGTTTTAACTGCAGAGCAATCGCTATACAAACGACTGTCAGTCCGATTCCCACGACGGTAAATGTCTTTGGGTAGCGTAGAACGCCGTCCATCATGAAATTGAGTTTACCAAGGTTGCTTTCGATAAGCCCTTTCGAAAGCCCATGATGGACGCTTCGCCCAAGCCAACTCGAACAAGCCAATGGAATGACTGCAATGACTGCAATAAACGTAATCGCAACCCCAAGTACGCAGCACCAGCCAAACTCACGAACAATGTCGTGATGAGCCCAGCCCAAGGATCCAAAACCAACAGCCGTCGTAAGCGATGTAAGAAAACACGCTGTCCCAACTTCGTCCATCGCCGTAATCGCAGACTCACGCCCGGACATCCCTTCAGCCCGATACTTGCGAATCTGCGTCATCATATGCACGCCATCGGTGAATCCAACCATGCTCAGCAAGATCGGCACGACCACGGCGTTGAAGGGGTTGTCTTGCCAGTGAAAAAAACGAAGACAACCGAGCGTCCAGAAAATTCCGAGTATCGGTGCGAGGGCCGTAATGATCACCGCCGTGGGACCACGAAAGATGACTGTCGCCAGCGTTAAGACCACGCCGTAGGCGATATATTGAAATTTGCGATCTTCTTCCAGTGTGCTGCGTTTGAAAAGAAGAGCCAAAGGGAGTTCACCCGTTATCGCAAACGACATGGATGCGTTCTTCGCAGCCGTTGTTGCAACACTCTCAAGCTCTCGCGTGCAGTCATCGTTGTTTCGAACGTGGAACCAATCCAATCCGATGAGCAGCAGGGCAGTTTTTCCGTCGCGAGAGAGAAGTTGACCACCCACCAGCGGATTGTCGATCGCTTCCTTTTGAGCCGCGTCAAACCTTGCTTGCGAGGCGCGATGGTCCGGTAACGCTGGTTTCGGCGTCCCGAAAACATTTAGCGGAGGGGCTTCGTCCATCCACATTATGCTTTGCACCTGGGGCAAGGCGTCCAACTCTTTTACGGCGTCGCGCAGCGATTTGGTATTCTCCGGAGTAAAGAAATTCTCGCAGGAAACGACCATGATGACGTCCGATGCAAAGAGGCCGACGCGTCCAGCTTTGGCTGCTTGACGCTTTGTTTCTCTTCTCGCTTCGGCCTTGTCTTGGCTATTCTTATTCGAATCGCGATCGGCTTGTTTTGCCTCTTCATCGATCGGCCGTGCGATGATTAAATACGGATCGTAGTAGCCGATTGCCGAGATGATCGTCATCAGAACGATGGTCGCCACAGCCAGCCATGGATAGCGGGCAAATAGACTGATTAGCCTTCGACTCATCGATTCATCCGAGCAATGGCAGTGGCAGCCTCGTCGCGTTGGATGACACGGTCGCGATTGAGGTCGTACCAGTAGAAGCTTCTGAGCTGAACAGCTTGATCGACTTCTTCGTACGTAATCTTGTCATCACCATCACGATCAAGATCTTTAAATAGAATTGCAACCTTCTCGCGATGCTGATTCGTTACCTCTTTGGCAGGTGCTGGTGTCGATGCAGTTCCATAATCCCGGAGAACTCTTGGCGTCTGAACTATCTTGGCATCGTTCTTGTCCTTCGGCTTCGATACACGCGGAACCGCGAGTTCATAGAAGACAATGGCCATTTCTTCCCAGGTTTGGTCGCCCCAAGTCACAAACGCAGTCGGGTCGGGATTGAACGGATTCTTGGATGAGTTATCGAAAATGGCGGTGAACTTCAGCTTGCCGAGCGAACTTACCGGCATAGGCTCTCGAAGGATATACGTGTGTTGCCAATTGAAGTCGTAGTGCGGCACGTCGAGCATTATTCTTCGCTCGTCACCGACTTGCGATTCCACCTGAATTGATTTTCCTCGCAAATGCATGTGTGGTGACATAGCTAACAACGTTCCGTTGGCCGGAAAACGTGGTGCATAACTCTCGATGGGGACGTCAGCTTGTCCTGGCGGAATCTCCAATTCATGGTTAAGGCTCATGATCGAAACCAGTTCGTCCGTGACCTCCGATTCGTCGGCAAAGGTCAATCGCAAGCGCGAAAGATCTTCTTGCGGCTTTCCATTCGGCGTGTAGTGCATCTGAAAGACAATTTTCGAGCCCGCTGGAATGCGTCGAGCCAGTGTCGTAGGTGGTGGGATAATCGTTTGTCCTGGAACATAGGCGGTAAGCCACCCAATACCATTGAGCATCACGCCATCTGGTGGCCGTACAAATGCAATCCCATGATGAACCACCGAACGATTGCTTGGGATTAGTTCCGCATGTCGAATCCAGCGATCTTCTTCGAACTTGGGATCGACAACGAAGTATTGGTACTCGATCGTCCCTTCGGCTACGATTTGATAAGGCTTGCTCTGCATTGCGATTTCAAGGTCCACTTTGGGAATCGTCGGAAACTGACGGGCCACGGAGTCTGCTGCTGGCAACTCAGATGCATTTCCGTATGGCGTTCCGTTTTCAACCCACTGGCGGATAAGCTCTCGGTCTTCATCGGACATGAAGCGAGCATTGGCGAAGTCACCATGCTTTGGGTTCGCGTGCCAAGGTGGCATGCGATGCTGCTCGATGGTTTCCAGCATCATATCGGCCCAACCAACGACTTCGTCATATTCGATCAAAGCGAACGGACCAATTTCGCCTTGCCGATGGCACTCGACACAATTGCGTTGCAGGACGCGAGAAATTTGATTGGTAAAGGTAATCGATGAATCCGATTTCGCTTCTCTTCGACGAGCGATAAGACAACCGGCTGAATCGGTTCTTGAGGTCGTGATCGGTTTTCCTTCGAGATATTCTTCGATTGCTAAGCGGAGATCGTCGCGACTTGGCTTCGAACGAGACACACCAGGTTGATACTGGTCATCAATACGCCCGCGATAGACTTCGTTTCCCTTTGAATCGAGCACAACAACTTCCGGTGTTCGCTTGGCGTCCAATGCCAATGCCACGGATTGATCGGGATCCTTGAGCATCGGAAACGTAATTTTCGTTTCCTCAACGTAGCGAGCAAGATCCGCCAAACTATCCTGAGGATTACTATTGATTCCGACGAAGACAACCCCTTGATCTTTCAATGGTTGCGATAGCTCTTCAAGTCTTCCTCCGTATAGTTTCGCAAGCGGACACTCGCAACCGAGAAAACAAACTACCTGGAGCTTCCGGTCTTCTAGGGCTGTCGCTTGATACTTTGAGCCATCATGCGAAGGAAGTGTTTCCAAGAGCTTCGAAAATCGATTTGCTCCAAGTACCAACTCCCTGCAGAAGAAGCTTTGAAAGCAAAATACTATCGCTATTGAGGCAAAAATCTTGAGCTGTCGCATTCGTTCATTCCTTTAAGAAGCATTCTAGCCGATTTTCAAGTCTTTGCCCGTAACCCGGAATATTCATGGCGCGTAGCTACATTTACCAGAACGTGTTGAACCGCCTTGAGTTACAGCCACGTTCTGGCGAACGCAGCTACGACAGTTTGTTTTTTCGAATTTCGACGTTACTCATAAAGCCCGAGACGCTAAATCGCCATGCGTGATTGCAAGACGTTGGTTGGAACATGATATCCGATTGTTTTTGTTACCTCTTCCCGCGTACATTGGTCTCTACACATCTTCACCTTCCCGCTTGCGGGAGGGTCGAGCGTAGCGAGGGGAGGGCAACTGCAACTAACGCGACTCGCACCCTCCCCGAAGCCTCGTCCCTCGGCTTCGACCCTTCCCAAGGGGAGGGTAAAGGTTGGAATGGTGATAGAGGTGTATAGACCAATGCCGCGTGCGGCAGAAGTTACGATGAATTTAGACGAAATCGTCCGCTCTTTCAGGCTTCACGTTCGCTCACGGCTATTTAAAAATCAGCATTACCTGGCGTTCTTGGAAAGGGGATGACATCGCGAATGTTGGCCATGCCGGTGACGTACTGGACCATTCGCTCAAGACCAAGTCCGAAACCGGCGTGCGGGACAGTACCGAAACGTCGAAGATCGAGATACCACCAATAGTTCTCTTCTTTGAGTCCATACGGCTTCATTCGCTCTTGGAGAACTTCCAAGCGTTCTTCACGTTGCGAACCCCCGATGATTTCGCCAACGCCGGGAACCAGCACATCCATGGCGCGAACGGTTTTGCCATCTTCATTGAGACGCATGTAGAACGATTTGATGGCGGCCGGATAATCGAAGAGGATCAGGGGGCCTTTGATATACTCTTCGGTCAGGTAACGCTCGTGTTCCGCTTGAAGATCGGTGCCCCAAGCAACGGGATAGTCAAATTTCTTACCCGACTTTAGCAGGACTTCAATCGCTTCCGTATACGATAGATGGGCGAACGGTTTGTCGAGGACCAGCTGAAGGGCGGCCAAGACGCCTGGTTGAATCATCTTGTCAAAGAAGGCCATATCTTCGGAACAATCGTTCATGCAGTCTCGGATCATCCGCTTGAGATACTTCTCGGCTAAGGCCATATTGTCGGCTAGCTCATAGAACGCCATCTCGGGTTCGATCATCCAGAACTCCGACAGATGCCTCGTCGTGTTCGAATTCTCTGCGCGAAATGTCGGACCGAAGGTATAAATTTTCCCCATCGCCGTCGCATAGACTTCGCCTTCCAACTGGCCACTCACGGTGAGATAGGTTGGCTTGCCAAAAAAATCTTGTTGCTGATCGACCTTTCCGTCCTTCATCGGGAGGTTGTCAAGCGGCAGTGTTGTCACACGAAACATCTGACCTGCTCCTTCGCAATCACTCGCCGTGATGATCGGTGTGTGGATATAGAAGAAACCTTCTTCTTGGAAGAATTGATGCGTTGAATAGCTCAGCCGATTTCGGACGCGGGTAACGGCTCCAAAAGAGTTCGTACGCGGCCGAAGATGAGCCCACTCGCGAAGCTTTTCAAAAGTGTGACGCTTCTTCTGAAGAGGATAGAGTTCGGGATCGGCATGACCAGTCACTCGAATCGATTCGGCTTGGAGTTCCGTCGATTGACCTTCACCCGGACTGGCTGCCAGCTTGCCCGATACCACAACACTCGAACCACCACTCAGATGGAGGATTTCGCTTTCGTAGTTGGTAAGCGTGTTGGCGGCAATCACCTGAATATTACCAAGGCAACTTCCGTCGTTAACTTCGATAAAACTAAAGCCACCTTTGCTATCTCGACGTGTCCGAACCCAACCGCGAACTTCGATCGTCTCGCCGACGTGCTCCTTGAGTCGTGCTTGGGTGACGGAGATCCATTTGGACGGGGTTGATGAAGCGGTATTTGAATTAGACACAAACGGTCTCCTCATGAGTGAGTTTGGATCGACTGGGCAAACTAGGGGATCGCACTTTTCTGGTTCTGCGGATCGTAGCAATCAGAACGATTCTAGGGGTGTCCGGTTAAGAGAAAAATCCTGAAAAAATATGGATTTCCTAAAGAATGTCCAGATAAGGACTTGCTCCATTCGTCCGCAAAGTCAAACGTGTATTACATTTGAATGGTTCGATAGTTTCGACCACAATGGACCAGGTCCATTTTTGTTGGCCTGAAGGATCGCATGTTGCAAACGGATTTGAGTCTCTGTTTCGGATTGTGCGAAATGATGTCAAAAAAGAAGCTCTTGGTCTACCCACTCATCGCCGGCGTGATTTTTCAGCCAACGATGGTTCCGGCTCAAACCTGCTGCACCACGGAATCGTACCGTGTCCAAACCGAAACCGTTTTGGAAAACGTTCAACGAACAAGTTATCGAATCGAGTACGAAGATGTCGTGCAAGAACAAGAAGTCGTACGTTATCGGCCTGTAACGACCGAGACGGTTGAGAAGCGATCGCATACCGTTCGTCGACCCGTCATTGAAACTTCGACCACCAACCGCACCTACACTGTTTGGAAGCCGGTCGAAAAGATTGAAGTCGTCGACAAGTCCTATCCGGAAACAAGTTACGTTTCGGAGACAACTCAGCGCGAGCAGTTAGTCACGACCTACAAACCGGTTACGGAAACTGAATATCGCATTCAAAGCGTGATTGTTCAAAAGCCGATCACCGAAACGAGCTATCAGACGCAGAACTACACCGTTCAACGGCCAGTGACGGAAACCACCTATCAGACGCAGAACTACACCGTTCAGCGCCCTGTGGTCGAAACGAACTACGTGACGCAAGCTTACACCGTTCAACGTCCAGTCACCGAGACGACTCTTCAGACGCAAAACTACACCGCTTATCAACCGGTCGTAACGCAGCAGATCGCGACCGTCGACAATGGTGGCTATGTAGCCCAGGCGTATTACCAACCCGGCGATACGACTTACCGACTTCGTTGGCAGCCAGGCGGACCAAACTACAATGCCTTGAACGGGCAAACAAGTTACCGTTGGGGCGGGCTTGGTTGGACGCCGTATCAATCGGCTGGCAATGCGTTTACGCAAATGCAATATCAGCCAAACTATCAATCGGTTGCGATTCCGCAAACCAGTTACATGCCGACGACCATTCAGCAACAAGTGCCCGTACAGACGACTCGACTCCAGTCGGAAGTCATACAGCAACAAGTTCCTGTTCAATCGATGAAGATGCAGACGGAAGTGGTTCAACAGCAAATTCCGGTGCAAATGACGCGCATGGAAACGCAAGTGGTTCAACAACAAATCCCAGTTCAAACGACTCGTATGCAACAAGAAGTCGTTCAGCAACAGATTCCGGTTCAGGTCCAAAAGTACCAAATGGTTCAAGAGAAGGTGCTTGTTCCTGAAACGGTTCAAAAGCCGGTCACCAAAATGATCGATAACAAAGTGACCGTGAAGAAGATCGAATGGATTTCGGAGCAAGTCGTTCAGCCGGTTACCACTCAGCATGAATCCTTCAAGTTAGAAACCGTTGAAGAGAGTGTCCCTGTCAAGACAACCAAGCTCGAACGCTTTGTTGAAAAAGTCCCCGTTCGCACACGCGTAGCGCGTCGTGTCCCGTATGTTGAGACGATTCAAGTTCCTCGTCAGGTCACCTCGCGAATTCCGTTAAGCTATTACGATCCGTTTAGTGCAGCGATTGTTTCCGACTATTCGACCTTTTACAGTTCGCCCTCGAATGTGACGACGGCCTCGTCCCCCGTGTCTGAACAAACTGTCACCAGTTCCAAGCCAACCACCGAGAATAAATCGTTAAAGCAAGAAGTCAAACAAGTCGAAGATTCGAAGCCCGCTACGACTTCGCAAGATGAAGAGCTTCCGCCGGCGACTAACGGCCTGCGGCTTCCGGATTAGGGTGCTCTCTCTCTCGGCAGACGATCGGCACATGTTGTCCCAAACAGGTTAACCTCCGATCGACACTGGTTAGCCGATTTAAGATGCTGTTTCTCGAGTAGTCGTAGCGTTTTTCGCTCGGATGTTGCCAGCGACAAAAGTGTGACGATTACTGACGGCGTCGCATCACAGCAAATGAGACAAGTGCACCGCCCAAAAGCATCAGCGCGGACGGTTCGGGAACTACCGTGAAGTACGCAACTTGGTTGAGTACATTGGCATCCGCGGAGTTGATACTCAGTCCTTCGGCCGCGCTGCCGCTGCCAACAGTAAGACTGCGTGGATCTACGCCGGTGATTTTATGAAACAGGACGGTTGCCGAAAGGTAGGCACCATACTTGCTTGGATGCGTGTTGTCGGTGTCCCAAAGATTGAGTTTGTCAGCGCTGATTCCGTCGTACGGATTTCCATCGGCAACTCCATCGGCGATGGCCCTCATGAATGCATCGCCGACTGGAGCCACGCCAGAAAGACCATTTGCAATCGCGGCCAGATGGTATCCATCGCGTAAGTCGTTTTGCATTTCAGAAAGGCTGGAGCCGGAATATACTTGGCCGGATGGGATGACTAAGTCCGGGCGCGCCCAGGTTTCATAAAGAAACATGTTGGCGTTTGAGTTGGACGCGATGAGACGACTGAGATTTGTTACTGCGGTTTGGAACCCACTCGGATTGCCGCCGCGGCTAGCAGGGACCGGTCGAGTGCTTTGCTCCTGCAATACGACGACGTCCCAGTTTGATGCGCCGATCACTGCCGACTGGTCGTTGAAGTGATAGGTTAAAGTCTGCGCGCTGACGGCCTCGATTGTAACGTCATAGGTGAGTCCCGCTTGGGTCGTCAGTTTCTTGAAGATGCCCGGAATCCCACCTTGATTGGTTCCGTTCGCTATCAATCGCAACTAAGAATCAGCCATTTTCGCAGGGTGGCTGGGGTGGTTGCGGTTTCTTGATCGCAACTTTCGGTCTGACTGACTAGAGTTTCTGGAATGTTTCTGATTTCAAAAAACGCCTCGCTGGGAAGTCATT
>JANOAI010000439.1:0-5013 GCA_031411055.1 Pirellulaceae bacterium | reverse complement strand
GCACCCGAAGGGCCGTTCCGGCTTTTGGTACCTGACCCCGTTTTCCACAACTCAACCCCAATTCTTTATCGGAACAAAGCACTGGTGAACCTTGGAGTCAAAGATGTACTTGATTGTCGAATGGTATTCCACGATGATTCTGCATTCTTTTCGCCTAACCGAGCAAGTGTTCTCCAGTTAAGATTCTCGAACGTCTACCGGAGATTCATCGATTTTCCAATTGCTCGGAAATGCTTTGTAGTTGTTCCGCAACGGATCGGGCATTATTTGGCCGTCGTCGGGCTTTCTTTTCGAGTAATTGATGAATGAGAGTACAGAGTTTCGGCGGGAGATCGGGACGGTATATGCTGATCGGCTTTGGAATTTGAGTCTGAATTGCATTTGCCCGCTCTGCCCAGGTTGGCTCGGCAAGCCGGATTGGGCGGCGTCCTGCTAACCATTCGTAGAGTATTACTCCGATCGAATAGAGATCGGATCGGGCGTCCAGTGACTTGCCGTAAGATTGTTCCGGTGACATGTATTCAAGAGTACCGGTAAAGTCGGAAGCTTCAAACCATCCACGAGGACGGAGCTGGGAAATTCCGAAGTCGATTAAGACCGGTTCCATGGGCCCTCGAAGCAAGATGTTCTGCGGCTTCAAATCCCGATGAACAACTTGAGTTTCATGCAAGGCTTCCAAAGCAAAGAGGATGGCTTTGAACGTATCAAGAACATGCCTCGTTCCTTGCTCGCCCGATGAATTCATTTCGTCACGCAAAGACTTTCCGTTGATGAGTTCTTGGCAAATATAGAGATCGCCAGCATGATCATGACCAATCGCGTATACACGGACGATGCCAGGATGCCGAATTCGCGAAGCTGCTTCCAATTCATTTTTAGAGGAGACCAAAAGCGTTGAACGCAATTCCGAGTCATAGAGCTTGGCAATCGAAATTATTTTCAATGCAACTTCAATTCCGCGTTGCGAATCGTAGACGCGATAGACGCTTCCAAAGCCACCCTTGCCGAGTTCCTCGCGAAAAATGTAAGCGCCTTTGGAGATAGTGTCTTCGTCGCGGTGGTTGGGGTTTTCAGTGGCTTTGTCGACGGATAAAAATTCCTTACCATCCTCAAGTTCGGCACTGGCCGCGATGTCCAAGCGAGTCATCGCCTCGTTCAAGAGAGGAAAGTATCGCGCGTACCCGTTGGCTCTTGCCAGACGCGATCCGGTCAATAAGCAGCGTTCCGCCGCCAATGTCTGTTTGTCGTGAATCAAAGCTTTCGCAAGAGCGATTCGGGTGGGGATTTCCCAATCGGGCAACTCGGCAAGATGGAAGGCTGTGACGGATTTTTGGAGCAAATCAATGGCGCGCGGATTGTGCATGGCCACCATTAACTCGCCTTCGGTCGTCTCCAGTACCGTTCGCAGATACTCGGCCACGTCCGTCCCTAAACAGCTTTTTGCAAGTTCAATCTCTTGTTTGGCCGCCGCATACTCGCGTTGTTCGATTCGCAATAAAGCTAAGTCCTTGTGACAATAGAATTCGATATCCGAAAACTTGTTTGCGACAGAGAGCGAAATTCCTTTCAAAAGCTCTTCTTCGGCTCGTTGCCAATCTCCGTTCGCCATCCACGCGCGACCGAGATCGTTATGCATTCGACAAGTGCCTCGCAAATCGTGATTTTCACGACAAAGCGTTTGATCCATTTCAAAACAAGCAATCGCATCGGCAAATCGACCAATTCGAAAGTGGACTCTTCCAAGGTTACCAAGGGTCAAAGCCATTCCAAGGCGATCACCCAAACGACACTTTTCGGCCAAAGCCATGGAATAGCAGTGCACGGCGCTCTCGAGATGGCCCCGAGCTGCTTCAACTGTTCCTAACGTATCGCGAACATGGGATGCACCCAAATAGTCTTCTGCCGTCTGGTAATGCCTCAAGCTTTCAAGCAAAGCGCTAGCCGATTCTTTGGTGCGACGACGCTTGCCTTCCGCCAGACCGCGAACGTGCCACAACGCACCAAGAACACTTGAACTCAAATTGGATTGCGATTCGAGCGAACCAAGAGCGCTTATCGTCTCATCAAGCCCACGATGCTGAAGAACGGCAATCAGATGCTTCTGAATCAGAACAGGAATGGGGAATTCCGCCTCGCAATTGGCGAATGTTTGTTCGGCCTCGGAAAATCGACCCAGCGATGAAAAACTTAGCCCGAGTAAGAAAACATCGGCCAAGGTAGATGAAGACGCAAGCTTTCGAATAAGATCGCTCGTCTGCCCCTTGCAGAACATCTCGCCGTGATTCGAATCTACTTCGACGCCATAGACGAGCATTTTCTGACCACTTATGCACCTGAAGCACAAATCAACTCTGTGGTCGAACACGCTGTTCGACCGGGATATCTTCCTACTTAATACCACCTTGCTCGTAAGCGGATATTAGTATTTTACACATTTTCACTCTTCCGCTTTCAGGAGGGTCGGGCACAGTGAGGGGGGGACAGCCGTTCCTAACGCTACTCGCACCCTCACCGAATCCTCGTCCCGCGGCTTCGACCCTCCCCTTGGGGACGGTGAAGATTGGAATGGAGAAAGATGTGTAGAAACCAATGCGTAAGTAGGAAGGGTTACTAAGTACTTGAAAATTGCTGGTCTGAATGCGCGAAGATCTCTGGCCACCAATGGCTAGTCGACGCGCATCAGATCTACTTTTGCTCGGTTGGTGCAGGAGCAACAACCATCATTGGTAGTGATTCTTTTAAAGTGTCTTTATCTTCTTTAGTTCGATCGTAACCTTGGGCATCCATCAAAGTGAACCCCAGGAACAACGCAACGAAGATAAGCGAGCTGAAAAATAGAATACCATTGAGCGGCTTATCCCACAGCATGTGCATAAAGAAGAAAATCACCAACCCCGCTTTGACTGTGGCAATGAACAACGTTATCCAGAGTTCGGCGGCGCCGAAATCAATGAAGGTCTGGGTCGATTGCCACACGGTAAGAAAGGTGAGCGCGACAAGCGCAAAGAACACCGTAAACAGCATCGATAGAGGCGCTGGATGCGAGAACTCACCATCATGGTGACCATGAGCGTCGTGTTGATCGGCTGCGTGAGATGAATCGGACATGCTAAAGCCTATATCTATTTAATCAAATACAAGAGAGGGAAAAGATAGATCCAAAGGAAGTCGACCAAGTGCCAATACAAACCGACATTGTCGACAGGGCCGAAATACTTCGAATGGAACTCTCGCCTAGCCGCTTTCCAAATTAGCCAAGAAATGACAACCATCCCACCGATAATGTGGATCGCGTGAACACCCGTCATGCAGTAGTAGATTCCAAAGAATAGTCCCGCTCGTCCCTTCTGATTAACCTCAGGATTTTGAATGTCTAACTTACTCGGATCGACGAAAACTTGATCCGGGTGCGATTGCCCAGGGATACCGGTAGTCGTAGAAACCATCTTCACGGCAACGGACTCTGTCGAAACCGACTGACTTGTCTTTTCCTTGTCTGAGTCTCCGTGTTTGTGATCAGCATCCCCATGGCTGTGCGCGCTATCACCATGCTCATGCGCACCGTGACCGTGCTCGACGTGAGCTGCCGCGTGCTCGCCATGACCAGCTTCGAGGGACTCAAGATAAGTCCCAAGTCCAACGCCGCCAAAAAAGCAGAGACAAGCGACCAAAATAGGGCCACTTACCAAACGCTGAACCGGATCTCGCTTCGTCAGCGACCTGAAGTACCAGATACAGCAAAGGACCAAGCAAATTGCGGCAGGCGCACAAAGAACTTGCAACCAAAATGGATCATGGCTTTCTGGTACTCCCGGCACTCCCTGAGTGACGTAGTACTTACCGGGAAGCAGTCCCAGATTCCACTTGTGGCTGTATTCGACCGCTTTGACACCCAAAAACACGGCCGCGCAACCTAGCGTTGCACCCAGAAGAGCAATCAATAGTCGGTGTTGAGACAGTTGTGCCGCTCGAACGGCCCAAGCCATCGTCAGCGAACTAAAAAGCAGCACGCCCGTGTTGATGGCCCCCAACTTTTCGTTCAGGAAGATGCTCGCGAACTCATAGATTTCCGGATGAATTGAGCGATACAATGAGTACGCGCAAAACATGCCGCTGAAGAACAAGATTTCGGTCACCAGGAATAACCACATCCCGAGTTTGCCAGCGTCAAATTGTTGTTCGGCGTCGTCAAAATGGTGAGCCAACCAAGCTGGATGGTCGTGCGCGTGTTCGTCGTGAGAAGTATGCGTATCGGTCATGGATTGGATATTCCCTGTTTCTTTTTCTCGTTAGGCTTTCTTCTCGCGACGAACATAACCACCTTCTTTCGGATCGTATTCGATGCCGTGGAAGTCGTACGGGTCGCCAACGGTTGGTGTCTTGCTAAAGTTGTCAAATGGAGGAGGCGATGAGCACACCCATTCCAAAGTTGCTCCGCCCCAAGGATTACGCGGAGCTTTTCGGCCATAGAAAATCGAGTACAGCAAGACGAACAAGGCGAGGAACAAACCAGCTCCCAGCAAGAATGCACCGTACGTCGACAGTTGATGCAAAAATCTGAACTCAGGTTGATAGGTGGCGTAGCGCCGAGGCATCCCCTGCGTACCCAAGACGAATTGTGGCAAGAAAGTGAGGTTAAATCCGAGGAACACAATGATCGCCGACGTCTGGCCAAGAAACTCGTTGTACATTTTGCCAATCATTTTCGGCCACCAGTGGAAAATTCCACCCAGGAAAGCAACCAGCGTTCCACCCATCATCACATAGTGGAAGTGAGCCACGACGAAGTAGGTATCGTGGAAGTGACGGTCGGTGGACAAGGCTCCGAGAGGAAGTCCAGTGAGTCCGCCAATGGTGAACAAGAAAATGAAGGCGAGTGCATAAAGCATCGGCGTGGTCAGTGCAATCGTCCCCTGATACATCGTTCCGAGCCAGTTGAAGACCTTGATGGCCGAGGGGACAGCGACGAAGAAGCTCAGGAATGAGAAGACGATGCCGGCGTAAATGGACTGG
>JANOAI010000438.1:0-3455 GCA_031411055.1 Pirellulaceae bacterium | reverse complement strand
GCGTCGATATCAATCATGTGAAACGCTCCAGTTCTGGTTCCGGTGGATTCCAAACCAAGGCCATGAATGGAGAAATTCTGATTGAAAAGTATTGGAATGAAAAGACGGAAAATTTAGGGCATGAGGATGAAACAATCGAATGGACGCAAAGGATGGTACTCTTAGACGACCAACTATTTTTCGAAGTGATCGGCGGTAGTTCACAAACTTGGGGAAGTTTTGGCGGACCAAATACCCGGGTGAGGATTTACGGCGCGCAAACGACCAACCTTAATAATTACAATCCCAACAAGTCTTTGGAATGGTCAGGGGTGGGCTATGCTGCAAACCGTGTTGAATATCTGCGCCTGAAAACCGTTCGATGTTATACGTCGGATGGAAATGTCTATACGTCGTCCATCAATAAAAATACCCAGTGATGTTTTTTTCATTTGATGTGCCCTAGCTTTTTCAATCGATTAGTGAGAGGTCAAAATGAAAACCATTGATATTGATTATAACTCACGCCGTAGGCAAGTGAACTTCATACGAGCACGCAACCGGCGCGGGGCCACCTTGATCTTGGCCCTAATCTTGATGGTTACGTTAGTCGGTATGCTCGCCTTTTCCGTCGACCTTGGATACTTGGCAACATCCAAGGCTGAAATGCGTCGAACGGCCGATTCAGCAGCCCTAGCAGGAGCCTGGTGTTTGTTAGAAAGGAAAATTGGCGGCGACAACGCATATCAAGCGACTGCTGCGATGAAAACTGCGGCCGCCGGAATTGCATTGCAAAATCAAGTTTGTAATCAAGGTCCTTTGTTGCAATCAACCGATATCTCAGAAGGCTACCTTAGTTCGCTGAGCAGCGACGAGATATTAAGTTCGGATTCTAGTATGCCATTCCTGGCAGTACGGGTGCAAGTTCAGAAAACAGAACAAGCGAATGGAAGCGTTCCGTTCTTCTTCGCAAGAATCTTCGGCCAAAACAGTCGCGAGATTTCGGTTTCTGCGACCGCTGCCCTTGCCAAGCAAATCAAAGGTTTCTCCCCGCCATCCAGTTCCAACACGACCCTCAACTTGCTTCCATTCGCTCTCGATCTTCAAACGTGGAATAGTATGCTCAGCGGCAACGGCACTGATAGCTACAAATATGATTCTGCCAATGAAACAGTCTCGAATGGGAACGACGGAATTTTTGAAGTCAATCTTTATCCACAAGGAACAGGCTCCCCCGGTAACCGTGGTACTGTCGATATCGGTTCGAGCAACAACAGCACTTCGGATCTCGCAAGGCAAATCGTTAGCGGAATATCCGCAGATGATCTTGCAGCGCTTGGGAAGCCTCTCTCACTCGACGCAACGGGAACCATGACGCTTAACGGAGATACGGGAATTAGTTCCGGCGTAAAGGATGAATTGGCCTCGATTATCGGTCAAACGCGGGTCATTCCCATTTTTTCAAGCGTCACTGGAAACGGAAACAACGCAAACTACACCATCGTCAAATGGGCTGGCGTGCGTATTCTCAATGTGCGACTGACAGGATCCATGAGTTCAAAACAGTTGATTGTCCAACCAGCCCCCGTCCTGGTACGAAATAGCGTTGTGGGAGATTTAAATCGCGAGTGGAGTGACTTCTTGTATAGTCCCGTTGTTCTGACGCAATAGACTATTCCTACTGACCCACAGTGACCATTCATTAACGCGCACCCAACCTAACCGGAACGAAAACTATGTCGCGAAAAGTAAAAATTCAGATTCCCCGTTGCACGTCTGGCGGAGTTCGAAGTCGATCGCACTTGCCCCGAAAAGGTTCGGCTTTGGTTGAATTTGCTTTAGTTGCTCCACTCATGATTTTATTTACTCTTGGCATCATCGAAATGGGGCGGATGACGATGGTCAAACAAGTTTTAACTAACGTTTCGCGCGAAGGTGCCAGAATGGCAACACTTCCGAGTGCGACCAATGCAAGCGTTCAAGCACAGGTTTCGCAAATGCTTTCCGACTCGAGTATCCGCGATGCCACAATCACCATCAGCCCTAGCTCGATAGTGACTTCTGCAAGCGGAAGTACCGTTACCATCTCGATTAGCGTAGCGTCCGAAAAGGTTAGTTGGCTCAACGCACCACTCTTCATGTCTGGAAAGACGATCAGCGCTTCAACTTCCATGAGACGTGAGAGTCTCTGATCAGCAAACCTCCGATGTTCGCTTTCTCGCCGCATATCGGCTAAACTAAATAGCCGTGCGCGATTGTAAAGCCTGAAAAATCTAACGATTTCGTCGAAATTCATGGTAACCTCTTTCATTGGGAGAGGTCGGACGCGGTAGCGGCCGGGAGAGGGTGATCGCACAACCGAGGTTTTGCTGGTTTTCATCCCTATCGAGAAGACCCTCCCCCGCTCGCAAGACTCGCGACCTCTCCCGCAAGCGGGAAGAGGTTACAAAAACAATCGGATATCATGTTCCAACCAACGTCTCACAATCGCGCACGGTTATTTAGCAGGTGGGGAAACCGCCAGGAGCTCCCCAACCTGCTCTCCGTATACCTGCCGCATGAAAATTCCATGACAACCCGCTGCTGTCATATCCTGATTGTTTTTGCTCTGGTCACCATCACTAGCCCATGCCGAGCTGACCAGCGGTCGCTCGTTTTCGAAGCAGAAGTTAAGCCCATACTGGCGACCAGGTGCGGTAAGTGCCATACAGATTTGGTTCAAAAAGGCTGCCTTAATCTATCGACAATTTCTGGCATCCGTCGAGGGGGCGAGTCGGCCATCGGAGAAACACTGGATGATAGTCACTGTGGGCAATGATCGTTGGTGGAGAAATGCCACCCAACGGAGAGCAGCAGCTCAGCCATGAAGAACGCAACTTAATTCAACGGTGGATCGCCACTGGAGCGGTTTCGAATACGCCTCTAGCGACCGAGGCAAGTCAACTCACGCAGCACGATGTTATACATCCCCGTGCGGACCCTGATAACGAACCTACTTTGAGAAGTCGCTGTACGAAAGGCAGTAAAACATCGGCTTTTCAGAGTTCGAGTCCGAATCGATCGGTAGTTCTAAGTGTGCCGCGTTACGGAAAATCTGCTTAATGACATCAGCAATCGCCGCGCTCCGACTCGGCGCTGAGCGAGCATTCTTAATTCCCTGCAGGCTCACCGTGCTGCCTTTGATCTGGATTTCATCGCCGTTCGTAGAACGGAATTCTTAATTCACTTCCCAACATCGAAGTGAAGTTCGCTAGAGCAGTTCTCACGTGGGTGTAGCGTTTTTTCAACGCGATTGTAGCCGAGCTGCGCAAGCAGCCGGGTGTATTGCCGCTTGCCGAAGGCTCGTCCGGCCTGGCAAATCCGACCTTCGAATGCGCCGGGCTGCTCGTGCAGCACCGCAACCATTTGGAATTTACTCGCTACACCTATTCAAGAATTGCTCTAGATCGCAGTTTTTGCACAGGGCAGGCTTACGC
>JANOAI010000437.1:0-6431 GCA_031411055.1 Pirellulaceae bacterium | reverse complement strand
GTAGGCAGAAACAGCCGCTTCCAAGATTTCGGCACGCGATGCGCCAGGTCGGCCGTAGGCGATGTTGTCCGCTACGCTCAACGGAAAGAGAAAGGGATCTTGGAGAACCATCGCGACTTGCTGACGGAGCCCAACAATGCGAAGGGTTCGAACGTCATGTCCATCGACTAATACCATGCCTGAATCAGGATCGAAAAAACGGACTAGGAGATTGAGGAGCGTCGTCTTCCCGGCTCCCGTAGGTCCCACGATCGCAATGACTTCCCCTGGCATTGCTTTGAAATTCACATCCTTCAGAATCGGATGGCCGGCTTCGTATGCAAATCCCACGTTCTTAAACTCGACTTCACCTTTGAGCGACCATTCCATTGGATTAGCCGTCTCCGAAACATCCGCTGGCGTGTCGAGCAACTCAAGAACGCGTCCGGCATGTGCTGAAATGCTTTGCCAGGAGGCAGCGCTATAAACAATCGTGTTAATCGGTTCATAGAGTTGCGAGATATAGGCCAAGAACAACAAGATGTCTCCGACCATCAGCTTCCCCTCAAGAACACGATTGGCTCCTAGCCACATAATGCCGGCGGTCGCAACTGCCGTAACCAAGCCTACAAGTAACTTGAAGGTCATATCAACCGCCGCTGAACGTCGATGGGCGGCGACCGTTTCGTCGGCACAATTCCGGAATCGTTGGTGTTCCGCCGATTCGCGAGCAAAGGCCTGAACAGCCGGTAAAGCGATGAGCGTTTGCTCAACCACTGACATCAATCTTGCATCCAATTCACTGCGCAAGATCGCTGCCTCTTCCATCACTCGTCCAAAGAGACGAATCAGAATCGTTAGAAGTGGAACAACTCCAAGTGCCCACAAGGCCATTTCATGATCGCGATGCCATAGAATCCCAAAGACCGAAAGCAACGTTAGCCCCGACTGCAGCAACGGGAATAGAATACTGCTGACAAAGGTTTGGACACAGTAAGTATCGACCGTCACGCGAGCAACCAAATCGCCTACCTGCTGCTTACCATGAAAGCGAAGGGACATACGCTGAAGGTGAAGAAAGAGATCAGCCCCAAGATCATAGACCATGCGTTGTCCCAACGACACGAAGGCTGTCCCACTGATCATTGCTAGAACGTTGTGGGCTAGGTAGAGCAGCACCGTCGCCATCGCCAACCAAGCCACCAGGGCCGACGGATTATCAGCGGCTGGCAGATAGGCCAACGCGTTATTTGCCCAATCGGGAAAGGGCTCTTTGCCAAAGATGTTATCTACGAGAATTTTTACTGGCCACGGGAGCAGGACATTCAAACCCACTTCCAGGACAAGCGTGACCATGACGATTGCAAGACCAGTTCGATGTGGCCAGACATACGGTATCAGTCGACGAATTTTATTCACACGCGACTCCGATAATCGTTTGGCACGAAAAGTTCAAAGCCAAGATCGGCTGCCGTCTGTTCAAAGATCGCACATGCCCGACGGGCTTTGAGGCGACCTACGAACATCGCCGCACAGCCTAACAAACCGATCGCCCCGCCAAGCATAAAGCCGATGGAAGCCTCCGAGTGATTCCATAGTGCTTCGATGGCGGCGATCGCAATGATCGACCCAGAAAGAAGGCATGCCAATCGGTGCCAAAGGTTGGCTTTCAGTTGATAGCAAACGCATACTTGAGCTGATTGGCCGCCGTACCCCTCTTGCGCGGTCGTAATGGATAGCCGATAGGTTGGGAAGCATGGAACTTGCAAATCATCCGGCGTCCAACCCGCTTCATCGCTTCCATGAAATCCAAAGGTGGTAAAACTGCGAACCGCAGTTTCTAAAAGCACTTCTCGGTCACCACCGTTAGCAGTCAAGAATCGAACGACTTGCCGAGAATGCGGAAAACGTAGGCGATTTGCGAGTGGCGCCGTGTTACGAGGCTGTGTCTGAAACCAAACTCGATATCGAGCATAGGAACGAACCAACGGTTGCAACCAGCAAAGACCAGCAACTACGCATCGAGCGACGAAACCATCATGTGTGCGAGCAACTTTTGCTTGGACCGCTTGGCCAATAACGACTGCGACGGTACAGAAAAGCATCAAGGTCGCAGTTGGCAATGCAGGCAACCATAGCATGGCGAGAAGCAGTAGTGCTAGGAGCACGAAATGCCATTCAAGGGTCGTGGGTAACATCGCCAAATGAGCCGGTCCGGGTTGATAGATAGTTTGAAATAACCCGCGTCCAAAGCGACCGCGATGAATCTGAGGCCCACCAATGCGCAACCCCGACAAAAACGCCCCGTACAGTTCTCCACGCCACCGTCCCGAACCCCAAGCGTTGAATCTACTTGGATGTTTGCACTTCAGCATCCCTTCGGCTTCGCCGTAACCAGCTTGCTGTTTGAAGTAGGGACGCGGTCCTTGCCGTCGATGATGCCAGACAAATGCGCCCGGTGCAAAGCTAATCAAATGTCCTGCATCAATTAATCGCCAACACAAATCCACATCGTCGCCAGCTTTGCGGTAGATTGGATCGAATCCGCCAAGTTCTTTAAGGACTTCCGTTCGAAAGGCCATGTTGCAACCAGGGATGTGTTCCGCTTCTTCGTCGCTAATCAGTACGTGCGTCGGCTGACCTGGTGCTGCCGCTACGCAACCCGCCAACCATCCGTCATCCGGCGTTAAGTTCGGGCCGCCAACTGCCGCGGCCTTCGTTTTCATGAGCTGACGGACGAGCAAACCAAGCCAATCCGGATCGGCAAAGCAATCCGAATCGGTATAAGCAATCACTTGGCCGGTGGCATGCGCTAAGCCGACATTGCGTGCAGCGCTTAATCCCATATTCTTTTGACGGATCGTTTTCACGAATGGAAACTTAGCTGCGATCGCTGGTGTATTGTCGGTAGATCCGTCATCCACAAGGATCACTTCGTAGTCTGGATAGTCGAGGGATTCGAGCGATTTCAAACACTGCTTGAGCGTACTTCCACCGTTGTATGAACAAACGATCACCGAAACACGAGGGGCGTCTTTGAATAACATCGAAGGCGATGCGTGAAAGAGCTTGCCGAGTTCTTCATAGGCAAGTTTGGGCGTTCGGTCCGTTCGCGTAATGCCAAATGCCCAATCGTCGATTTGCCAGTCATGAACATACCAATCATCGGTCCATGCAAAAACAAATGTTCCGGCAATTCCGAGCAGGGCTGTCTCGCGAAGATGGCCCGTTAAGAAATTAGCTTGTTCTTCCTCTCCATGTCGAATGGTGTCCATTCCAATTTCGCCCAAGAGCAGAGGACGATCGCCAACACGATTCGCTAACCGCAAAAGATACTGACGAAATTTATCGCGATCATGTAAATAGACATTGAAGGTTGGGAAGTCGAGAAACGGAAGCTCAAGATACTCGGTCGAGGGGAAATTGCCGTAGGTCAACAAAGCTTCCGCATCGACATTCCTCGCAACATCGGCTAACTCACCGAGAAAGTTAGAGATCTTCTTGGTGCCATACCATCGAACCACATCCGGTGGCAGTTCGTTTCCAATGCTGGTTGCAAGCAAAACACCGCGACCCTGCGTAGCTTTCATAGCGTCAGCGATTTTCAACCTTGCATCGGCTCGTGTTTTCCGATCTTCCAGGAAGTCGAGATGCTTTGGGCAAGGGACGTCCACCATGACATATAGTTGCCATTCTTCTGCGAGATCGAGAAGCCATGAAGGGGGGGTATGGTAGATTCGGATCGAATTGATACCGATCGCATTCATCTTCGAAAAATCTTGAGCGACAACGGCTGGCTCGGGAAGCAAGTCTCCTTTTTGATTCGGCGCAAACGGACCATAGGTTGCACCCCGTACGCGAAAGCGTTGGCTACCCCGTCGAAAAATCTTTCCATCGACAACCACTCGTTCATGTGCTAACGGTCTGACAGCAGATTTCAAATCGGATGAATGCTTTGAGATTTTTTTCAACGCCGCGAGCGACAGCGTACTCAATTCCGTGCGGCTGTCATAAGCGACCGCCTTCCTCGAGTTCGGCTCACCTTGGGCGAAATTTCGTACGGTTGGCTTGTACGGTTGCATGCAACAGACCGGAGTGCGGTCGCCCGATTGGAGATAGGATGAGAAGAGACAAGAGGTGCGATCGGTACGGACTAAATTCATCAAAAAGGCATTGAAAACGCCTCAGACGTTGCACGAAATTGTCAATATGGATCCATCGATCACGATCCAGACCGCTCGTGGCGGCATGATGACAAGTTGAACCTTAAGGGAACGTGAAGAAGCATGGAAATTCTTCTAAATACAACGGGATTTCTGGGGCTTAAAAAGAACGCTCGGTCGAGTCGACTGGCCACTGGAATTGGTTTCGCGACAAAGTGAACGCTCACGATTTAAACGTCTTCGCACGGGATTTGTACCCATGGGCTTTGTAAACACACCCTTCAAGCAAAGGTTCTTCGCTGCTTTCAGAAATTTTCGATACTTTTGAAAGCATCGAAGCTTACGAATTCTTAATCTTCAGCGAAATGGAATGACGACGTTTCATCGGGTCAGCGTTGCGGCCCACTCGCGATAGACGGGATTTGAGTTTCGAATTTAGAACAAGGCCCGTACGGCAGGTTTCGTGACCTTGCCCATGGCGTTCCGGGGGAGTTCCTCAACGACTAGTAGTCGCTGCGGAATCTTGTAGACCGACATCCGCTCTTTGCACCATTCGCGTAGTGATGATAGTTCCAACCCTGTATCGCTCGGCAGCACAACGACGGCGGTTACGGATTCGCCCCATGTATCATCGGGAAGCCCAATGACAGCGCATTCTCGAATGAGTGGATGGTCAAGAAGGGTCGATTCAATTTCGAGGGCCGAAAGCTTGTAGCCACCGCTCTTGATAATATCGACCGACAGTCGACCCATGATTCGATAGTAGCCAGTCTCCACGACAGCCATATCACCGGTACGAAACCAACCATCATCAAACGACTCGGTGGTAATCTCGGGCCGCTGCCAATATTCAGAAAATACGCCTGGACCGCGTACTTGGATTTCACCTGGCTCATCCTCGGCTGAAACGATCGAACCGGATTCCGTTTTCAAACGAACCTCGACGCCTGGCAACGGCTTACCTACCGAACCTGGTCGACGTTCGCCATCGTAGGGATTTGAGAGAGCCATACCGATCTCGGTCATTCCGTATCGTTCGAGCAGTTTCTGCCCTGTTAGCTCCGTCCACTGTTCATGAAGACTTGCTGGCAGCGCAGCGGATCCTGAAACCATAAGCCGCATTCGAGCGAAACCGCAAATGATTGCGTCGCGTTCGACTTTCGATGCCAATTTGAGCGCTTCGATCAGCTTGACATAGATCGTAGGAACGGCCATGAAAACGGTGTACGCGTCGTCGCGAACTCGCTCCAAAATGGCTGGCAATTCAAATCGTTGAAAAGGTTCGATCGCCGCGCCCGACCACAAAGCGCAACTCGTAATATTGATGATTCCGTGAATATGATGTAGCGGGAGAAACATCGGGATTCGGTCGGAAGAACGCCACTCCCACGCTTCGACTAGGCTTTCAATCTGAGCTTGAATATTCGCGTGAGTGGTGACAACGCCCTTCGGTTTGCTCGTCGTTCCGCTCGTATAGAGAATCATGGCGTTTCGGTCGGGAGAAACGTCCGGTAACACTCTCGAATCGGCATTGATGATTGTGTCTAAAGAAAGCAGTTTTACCCCCATTCGTTGACATAGCGGAGCGATCTTCGTAGCCATCAGCGCATCGGCAAGAACACTGCTCGAGCCGGAATCGGTGATCGCATACTCCCACTCGCTCTCGGTCGCGGAAAGGCAGATCGGAACTTTGATCCCACCCGCTTGCCAAATAGCCCATTGCGCAGCGGTGTACTCGAACCCTGGCGTAACCAGCAACGCCACTCGCGTTCCAAGGAGATCTAGTGTGCTCCCCAACAAGCTGGTTGCAATCGCTTCCGATCGTTCAAGCAATTGTCGATAGGTGTGGGTGCTCGATTTGGTCCGGAATGCAACCGAATCCTGGTGCTGGTAAGCGCGAACGATCAAGGGGAGTTTGGACATAGATTTTTAAACCAACCAACGAACAATTATGTAAACAACAGACGGTCCGAGCAAACAGCCAAGCCCGGTATAAAACGTGGCCGTCATCGCGCCGTACGGAACGAGCTTTGGGTCGGTAGCGGCCAAGCCAGCCATGACGCCGCTGTTGGTACCCATCAGACCACCAAAGATCATAGCGGCTCGCGGGTTGTTGAGCCCAATTGACTTGGCAACGAATGGCGTTGCGATCATCACCGCGATCGCTTTGACAAGGCCAGCCGCGACACTCAACGCAATAATTTCCGAGCTGGCACCAATTGCGCTTCCGGTAACTGGTCCGACAATATACGTCGCTGCACCGGCTCCAATGGTCGTTATGCTCACGGC
>JANOAI010000436.1:0-8358 GCA_031411055.1 Pirellulaceae bacterium | reverse complement strand
AGGTTCTCGGAGAGAACGGCGACAAGGTTCTCGGAGAGAACGGCGACAAGGTTCTCGGAGAGAACGGCGACAAGGTTCTCGGAGAGAACGGCGACAAGGTTCTCGGAGAGAACGGCGACAAGGTTCTCGGAGAGAACGGCGACAAAGACAACTCGTCCCATTACCTTTCCGCTGCCATCTCCTGAAACAATTTATAACGGGCTTGCATTTCCAAGATACTATCGCCGCCGAACTTGTCGACAAACGCCGAAGCTAACTCAAAAGCCACGACGTGTTCGACAATGATGGCTGCTGCCGATACGGCACACACATCGCTGCGTTCGTAGTTTGCTCGATGCGCCTCTTTGTCTTCCATCCGAATCGAATCGAGCGGTTTTCGCAAGGTGCTAATCGGCTTCTTTGCCGCGCGAACGATCAGCGACTGACCGTTGGTCATACCACCTTCTAAACCGCCAGCGTTATTGGTCGGTCTTGTATAACCCAGCTTGGTCGTTTCCTTCAAAGCCGGATCGTAGTGAATCGGATCGTGCACTTCAGAGCCACGGCGCACGGCGGCTTCAAAACCCATTCCGATCTCAACCCCTTTGATCGCCTGAACCGCCATGACCGCTTGAGCCAGCTTGCCATCGAGCTTGCGATCCCACTGAGCATGCGTGCCGAGTCCAAACGGTAACCCATCCACGCGAACTTCGATGATCCCGCCAAGCGTATCGCCTTCGTCACCCATCTGGTCGATATAGGCTTCGATCGGTTTATCTTTTTCGGGTACCAGCGAATAGATACTGCTTTGATTTCGCTTTTCGCGCAGCTCTTCGATTGTTCCTGCAGGTGGTTTGACTTCATGACCACCGAGATTCACTACGTACCCGAGCGTCTCGATTCCAAAAACGCGAAGCAGCTGACGTGCCAACGCTCCGGCGGCCACACGGACGGTCGTCTCACGAGCGCTCGAACGCTCCAAAACACCGCGAATACTTCCAAGATATTTAATCGCGCCAGTCAGGTCGGCATGCCCGGGACGGGGACGTTCAAGCTCTTTAAGTCGCTCCAGTTTGTAATCGCGATTGATAACCTGAAGGGCAATCGGCGAACCGATCGACTTACCTTGCCAAATCCCCGTGAGGACGTCCACTTCATCGGTTTCAAGCTTTTGCCGTCCACCACGGCCATATCCACCCTGGCGCAATCGCAACTCGGCATTGATCATAGCCGTATCGATATCCATCCCAGCCGGAAAACCATCGACCAAGGCCAGTAGAGCTTTTCCGTGAGATTCGCCAGCAGTCCAGTAACGCAACATGAGTTTTCAGTCAAAACAAGGAAATTGATTGGACGCAAAATTCTCGCGGGGCAGGGCAGGGGGGTGCGTCATCCCAGACTTTTCCGTGAACAAGGCGTTTGATCACGTTTAGTTCGGTTGTCTATCAGTTTAGTTGGCTTGCTACCTTACTAACAGGGCAGGGGAAGCGGCAATCAGGCCGGCTACGTATCCGCCTCGAAATCCGCTGTCGATATTCACGACGGTCACATTCGATGCACAGCTATTCAACATCGTCAGCAAAGCCGACAAACCGCCAAAGTTCGCACCGTACCCAACACTAGTTGGCACAGCGACAATCGGAACACCAACATGCCCAGCAACGACACTCGGTAAAGCCCCTTCCATGCCGGCGACAACGACGATGGCCGTCGCTTCACGCAACGTATCCAAATGCGCTAACAAGCGATACGGTCCAGCAACCCCAACGTCTTGAATAAGCTTCGACGGGATTTTCATCCAAGCCAACGTCTCACAAGCTTCTTCGGCGATGGGGGCATCCGTCGTGCCGGCGCTCACCACCGCGACGAAACGTGCTGAGTTCGTTTCAATCGTAGCGATCGGCGTCAAGGGTTGGCTATGTTTGCCAACGCGAATGGTCCGTGCTCGTGAATTCCATCGGACGTGTGCAAACTGATCTGAAATCGATCGCGCCTGCTCGACGGAAACGCGAGTGGCCAAAATTTCCGAATCACTCGCCGTTTCGTTCTGCAATAATCGTTCGATCACTTCAATCAATCGATCAATCGGCTTCCCTTCTGCATAGACTACTTCGGCATAGCCACATCGCCTTCTTCGATCGAGGTCGGGCGTTAGCATTTCTCCGGAGCGGATCGTTGCTTGTAGGATTTTTTCACTCAGCTCAATCGCCGTCAGTTTTTCCTGCCGGAATTCTTCGAGCAGTTGGTTGATCTTATCTGAAGTCATTTCGATTCTTTCTTATCGGCCGACAGAATCGATGTCGTATCAATAGTCTCACTGCCGTTCGGAGTCACCATACTGTCCAACGTCGAAGTCGTTGTCTTTAGATCCATTGCGATGGAGTTTCCGTCAACCGTCGCCGCAATCACACAATCTTGGTAATTGCCCCCGATGTCCATCATCGGACGCTTTCCAAACTTGATGCCCGAGCGGACGTTGATGTCACCCGGTTGCGTCCACTTCGTTGTGCCATCGCACGTTTCGACGACTAGGAGCGTTTCGTTTTGGCGATCGCGCATCGTGTCAGGATGGATCGGCCCTTCAGGTGGAAACATCGTTCCGGTCCCGACGATCAAGGCGAAATTCGTTTCTTGATTTGCAAGCGCCGAAGGATTGTTGGGACACGCATAAACGATTGGCATCTCGCGCATCAAGCTAAAGTTAGTGGGACTATCCCATGTCTGGTCTAGTTGAAAGCGAGTGTAAAGCGACTGATAACCCAACTCAGGGAGAATCAAGACTCGCCATGAATAAAGTGGCTGGCCTTTGGCATCAACCACGATCGGCGTCGGATAGCTGCCATGCGTGCGACGATAACTGTTAAGCGCCTGAGCAATCTGTTGCAAGTTTCCCATTCCCAGTGTTCGTTGTCGCACCAAGAACCGTTTCTGAGCAACAGGAATCGCAAACATAGCCGCTACGATAGCAATCGCCGCCAAGACTCCAACCGTTGCACAAGCGGCGACCAGGCGACCAATCAATCGATTGCTCGATTGAAAGGGTTTTCCTGTTTTCAGCGGGGCAGGGGAGGGGGGGGCCGTTTCAGACTCGGACGTTCGAGAAAGATCGGCGATGTCTGCACTCGACGGTTTCTTGACAGCCGATGACTTGCCCGGAATCGTAACGGTCTTACCGCACTCAGCGCACGGACCGGTCGCTCCAGCGAACTTCGGATCGACTTGCGATCGGGCATGACAGAATGGACAAACAAATAAAATGGGCATAACAAAGCAATCTCAATACGTAGTTCCATTCTTGAGCCTGAGGCGCTAGCCGATTTTAGGTTTCCCTAAAGGGAGAGCGAATTTTCAAGTTACGAGCATTCAAGTCGCGAGTTTTCCTTAGGGCCGAAGGCCCGAAACAACCTCGGCCGGTGGCGAAAGCCACCGGACTGCAGATTTCCAGAGTCTTAAGCCCTGAAAGGGCGGCACAAGGCGAACTGTGTCGCCCCTTCGGGGCTTGTTTGTGGCACGATCTCCGAACCGGGGCTTCTCAGCCCCGGCACAGGTTGTAACGACCCTTCAGGTCTAAAAAAACTACCGATCTTTTGGGTTTAAAACTCGCAACTTGAAAACGAGCAACTCAGGCTCAAGGAATATCATCTTACTCTATCGCCAGTCCGTTGACTCTATCACGATCCCGTTGACACCGTCCCCTCGGCTTCGGTCTTCATGCCCCCAAGGCGCTACTCGCCTACGACTTAGCGAGAACACCCGCTAGAATCTCGTCTATGCGTGTAGTCATCCAGCGTGTTCGTCGAAGCTCCGTCACCGTCAACAACGAAATTGTTGGACAGATAGACTTGGGATTGCTGGTCCTGCTCGGGGTAGGGCAGGGGGATGGGCCAGCCGAAGCCACCTATCTCGCCGACCGCGTAGCTGGGCTTCGTATCTTTGCCGACGAGAATGGCAAGATGAACTTGTCGATCAAACAAGTCAACGGCTCGGCGTTAGTGGTCAGCCAGTTCACCCTCTACGCCGATGTTCATCGTGGTCGCCGGCCTGGTTTTACTGGCGCAGCCGACCCGACAACCGCCAACAAGCTTTACGAACTCTTTTGTAGTGAACTCAAGAAGCTCTACGTTCCCGTTCAAACTGGCATCTTCCAAGCCGACATGCAAGTCGAACTCATCAACGACGGCCCGGTGACCATCATCATTGATTCGCCCAAAGCCTGAATCAAATTCGTTGCCGAAACGACATTGCAACCTTGAGCATCGCAACTTTCATTTTCGAATATCGTTGCTCACCTCTTTCCGAAGTTCTTTCGGGTTCAAGTACTCGTGCCATTCTGGAGCGGTATCTCCAAAATCCTCTAACACCGGAAAAGCAGGTTTCTCAGCATTCACCGCTAACCAATCGAAAGAAATCGTCCCAACTTCATCAGCTCGTAATGTTCTCGCTTTTGGGGACGTATTGTCGCTGAGAAACGTTCTGCGACTGTAGGTGATTTTCGTCGGAAGATACGGAAAACGGGGATCTTCGTAGGCAAATTCTCCGTTCTTGGTAGCATTCCAGACGCCCGCTGTTTGATTCGTCCAATCAAAACGATTAAATCGGAGTTCGACGGGATCAACTGTCCAGACCATTCGATAAACGTCTTTGTCAACATTCTTCCGCTCAGTGAAGGTAATACGCTGCGTTCCATCGGGAAAAACTTCAAGCTGCCCTCGTTCTCGAGCGCTTTCAATGAAAATGTCCGTGTACTCTTCCGTGCTTTTATCGGTTAGAACAATTGCCGGAAAATTAAGGCACATTAAATGTGGCGGAAAAAAGCTGTCCCTTTTACAGAATTCAAGATAACTCAAAGGGAGCCTACCAACTTTACGATCATTCGGAACATTTGTGCATTGCCGATAACGAGCGTCGGCTCCATTGAAATGACAAATATATAGCCGGTTTAGCTCGACGGCTTTCTTTACAGACGAGGCCTCGTAGCGAGAACGAGTTTGCCTCATTTGAAAAACTTCATTCGTACGACAATCATGAACGATCCGCGCCGTGTTGCTAGTTTCGCGAGACTGACACTTTGCTATATCATCAGGGTTTGTTGGGATCGTACTGAATGAATGAACAACCCGCACATCGTAGTCTTTCACTGTATTGATAGAGGCGAAGATCGCTTTCGACAGATTGTAGACGTCTTCGCCAGATTCCGCCGTTCCTTCATTGGAATAGACCCCGAAACTGAGTCTCGCGATGAAGAAGGTGAAAAACAACAACTCCAACAACCGCTTGCGCACAAGGCGCGACCGTTGTTCGAAAAAGTATGTCGAATAGCCTTTACGCGAAACGACAAACAACAGATCCGATTGTTCATTCATGAGATTTTACCTCGATCATGAGTCTAAACTCCCAGCGGCCCAGTGATCTACGGGATAAACGTTCCTGTGCAAACGGGCCCTGTTACTAGCGTATGAAAATCCTCGTGGTAGCCGGAGTATGCCGTGTTACCACATTGATAGTCCTGAGAGCCGTCTGGTAGATTCACCAATTCACAGTAACAGGTGTAGGTATCCCAACATGAAACAGAGCCATAGGACGAGTCTAAAGTCTCGTTTCCTTGCTCGCCGTCTGGGGCAGGTGCCCACGTGTAAAGGCCGTCTGAAATATTCCAAAAATCGACGGTCTCGCCGCATTCTTCGCCGTCCGAAAAACAAGCCGAGTAGCACCCACCTCCAAAAACTTGAAACATTTCGATGCACGAAATGTAATACGGTACATAGCAATCCTGTGAATGCACCTTTCGCTCAAAACCCAAGGACGCGACAACGATTCCACTCAAAAGTAGCCACTTCGAAGTTTTCATGATTCTTTCTACCTATAGCTGAATTAATTGGCAAAAAAACATTTGGTTGAGTACTTGAATGACTCTCCTAAAGATGTAGTAACGTTCCATGCAAGAGAATCCCTTTCGGAAATTTGCTCCAACTCCTTTAGAAGGATTTCGACGCGATACATTTCGCTCGTCAACTTAGACACCTTTATTGTCACAGGCGTTTTTTGAGTTGTTTCGCATACGACCTCGCGCAATGAAAGTTCATGATTTGAATCAGGTGACTTTACTCGGATAAAGGCAACAGCGCGACGCTTGTAGTCACGCTCCGTGAATGCAGTGAAAACCAACCGAGAAGGAACAAGTTCGACCGATTGTTCTCGCCGTAGTGTAACTAGCGAATTCGAATAAAAACCTGCCTTGGTCGTCAAAGACAGAACCCCGGTCGCGTAAGCTTCGCTGGAAAAATCCTTTGGGGAAAACCACCCGTCCAGAAAGGCCTTTCCATCTCGCTCCTCTATCTTGTAACTCACTTTGTTCAACTCGCGAGAAAACTCCACTTTCGCTGTTTTCAAATCGTCGCGATTGCCAACCAATATCGGAATACTAAAAGCTACGTTGGCAGAGTCTTGATTGTAAGGGACAGATACCTCAGGACGTTCAAAAGCCACCACGCCTTGCCATTGCGCTGCAAAGTTTAATCGCAACCGTTTGTGCGGACCAGTGTAATGGATCGTCACCACAAAACCATCCTGGAGGGTTCGTGGTGAGTTGGTTGATTCGAACCGAAATATGCACCGGGCCTCCTCACCTGGCTTAAGAGTTACTTGAGGGACTTGCGTTGTAATACATTTGCAACTCGCTTCGACACGCTCGAAAGTGATTGGGGCGTCTAATCGATTTTCGATTACGACAAGTGCTTCAATTGGTTTTCCGGGGGGTAAGCATCCCAAGCTCAAATCTCTTTAAATCAAATCCGGCTGTATTGAAGAGTGGCCAAGCAAACGTTTGTAATTGGACGGCCGATTGGACGTTCGATGGATCCAGCGCGACGATGGCGGTCGGATTGATCGTAATCAATGCAATAACAATAGAAGCTACCCATACTCGAACCACATTCGTCATTCTAGCCACCCGTTCTTTCTGTTCGCGATTCCCAAGCCGCAAAAATGAAACTGCGATAACAACATTTATATATATAGAGAGAGAGTCAATAGTTTTGAGAAATTTTTTTGCAATGTTTTTTACCTTTGAAAATTGGGTAAAAAAATGTCCGGTCACTGGACCGCATTGCGTATCAACTTGGACTTCTTGTCTTTCCAGAGTAAACCTCTCAGACCGTAACGCAATCGATGGGTGCATTGCGATCTCGCGCTGAATTGGGCGGAGCGGGGCAGGGGGTAGGAACCTGCTTTAGCTAAGCGATCGCATTTCTGAAGTATTTCCTCCCCTCGCCCTTTCTTATGGGAGAGGGGTTGGGGGTGAGGGCTGCGATTTAATCGTGCTTACAAATAATTACACCGGATGGACTGGTTCGAGCACGCGAATTGAAATATGCGTTGAAGGCAATTCCGACAGCCCCCTCATCCCCGACCCTTCTCCCCCGAAGACGGGGGCGATGGGAGTAAGATTTTCTTCAGTTTACTATCGGTTGTCGAGGGCATTTGAGAAGTTCATCCTTCAATTCCCCGTAGCCCTATCGTTTAAACCAGCTTTGGGCGTCTTGCCAGAGATGCTGGATCGCTTGCGATGCGGTGTGCGGGACCTCGGGATGTTGGTAGCCAAACTTGGCCATGAAGCCTTGGTCGTGATAAACAAGCACAGCCAAGATCGCGAGCAACGAATAGGCGACGAGATTCGGAACGCGTTCCCGCCCCCAAAACTTAATCGCTGTACCAAAGCTACTCTTGAATTGATATTGCCCGCGTTTGAAATCGACGGACCACATTTCGTCGAGTATCAGATGCGACATAAAACCGATAACAACCGCCATCGTACAAAACAACCGGACCGACATGTTCTCCGATGCGCAAATCAAAAAGGCGAGCATGCCGCAGGTCATGGCAGCCGGAATGCTATGCCACATTCCGCGATGGACGGTGTAACGACGAAAGAATTCGGCTACCCCAAAACGAATTCCTAAATAGAGTCCGGCTGTTATCAAGACCATCATCTCGTGCGTGACGTTCATGCGTTGAAGGCGATCGACCAACAACATCGGAACGACGGCGGAGGAAAGAGCCACCGCTTCACGGAGAGGCACACCGGAATCGCTATCGAGATCCGGGAGCATGCCGCTTACGCTACACAAGCCACCGGCGATAACGCACGACTCCCATGGGACGCCGGCGCGAAAACCCGCGACTCCATAAACGACACCGCAAATGGTGCTTACTGTGATGTGAGTACGAAAGTCAGCCATGTCCGCAGAATAGCGGACCGCAAGCCTCGAAACCAAGAGCAGTCACGGGAAGAGTTTTCGGTTTTCAGTGTCGCCGTTCTCTCCGAAAACGAAACAGCAGTGTCGCCGTTCTCTCACAAAACGAAACACCAGTGACGACCAT
>JANOAI010000435.1:0-2821 GCA_031411055.1 Pirellulaceae bacterium | reverse complement strand
TTATCGAGGAATACGTTGTTGCGCAGGTCGTCCAAAACATGAACGCCCCAATTTCCCATCTCGCCAGAACCGGTGTTGAAATCCCAGTGCCAATCATACTGAAGTTTATCGCGGAAAATCGGCCGATCTTCGGCTGGTCCTAGCCACAAGTCGTACGCAACCGAAGGATCTATGTCTAACGGCTTGTCGCGCTTGCCAATTGACGGGCGAACCCCGTAACGATTGACACGCGCGCTTACGATGCTGCCAAGAGCTTTGTCTTGATGCAGGAATTTCTTGATTTCAGCTTGCATCGGGTCCGAGCGTTGCTGGGTTCCCACTTGGCAAATCTTGTTGTACTTTCGAGCTGCAGCAATGGTTTGTTCGCCTTCCCATTGTGAATGCGACAATGGCTTTTCAACATAGACATCTTTACCAGCTTGCATGGCCCAGACCGCAGCCAAGCAATGCCAGTGGTTGCACGTTGCGACGACGACGGCATCGACTTCTGAATTCTCAAGCAACTTGCGGAGATCTTGATAGGCCGACGCTTTAGGAAAGCGTTTCTGGGCCTTACTTAGAGCGGCTTGATCCGGATCGCAAACCGCAACGGTACGAACGCCTTCTATCTTCTCAAAAGCCGACATCAGTTCATTGGCTCGACCGCCGCAACCGATATAGCCCATTCGAATTTCGTCATTGGCGGAAAATGCCCTTGAGGACGATTGGGTCGACCATAAAGCCCCTAAAGACACTGCGGAACTATTCAGGAGGAACGTACGACGGTTTGGGGCTGCCATAATGGGGGCTTTTCGAGGTAAAACAGGAGGGCGGGTATTTGTAGAAGAGGGCGGCGGACATTAGAATCCTCGTCTGCTCGTAAACCCTAGTTTACGGTCTATGATCCTCCCTGTCAGCGTCGTTCTTACCCTGATCATTGCGAAATTTGTTTTGAATCTCCTTGAAAGCGTCCCGCCTCATGTCCGATCTCCCCGTTCCAGCCACAGTTAATTCGACCGATTCTGTTTCCCGCCGCAATTTTATTCGTACCACTGGCAGTCTGGCCGCCGCAGCGACGGTGGTTACCTCAGCCGTCTCGCAACCAAGCCAGGTTCGAGCTGTCAGCGCTAATGGTAAGATCCGGATCGGGTTTATCGGACCGGGTGGTCGCGGTTTTGGCGCACACGTTAAGACCCTATCGAAACTTGCTAAAGAAGGTCAACCGATTGAGCTGGTTTCCGTATGCGACGTTTACAGCGAGCATCGTGATCGGGCTGTAGATCACATTCGAGAGAACAACGGTAATACCCCGACGCAGTACAATGACTTTCGCGAGATGATCGCCAAGGAAAATTTGGACGCAGTCTCGATCGGTACACCGGACCATTGGCATGCGAAACAAGCCATCGAATCGATGGAAGCGGGTCTGGACGTCTATTGCGAAAAGCCAATGACCAAGACGGCTGAAGAAGCTATCGACGTGATGAAGGTTTGGAAGAAGACCGGACGTGTAATGCAAGTCGGGGTCCAGTCTACGAGCTTGCCGGTCTGGAAAGAAATCAACAAAATGTTGACGGATGGCTTGCTGGGCAAAGTCCTCATGTATCAGACCGAATACTTCCGCAATTCCGCTGTTGGACAATGGCGAGCTTACGATTTGACACCCAGCATGACTCCGAAGAATATCGACTGGAATACGTGGTTAGGTTCAAAGGATGGCTTGGCGGACCCAGCGCCATTCGATCGCGAGGTCTACGCACAATGGCGACGCTTTTGGCCGTACGGATCTGGGATGTTCACCGACTTGTTCGTGCACCGAACGACTTCAATGTTGAAGGCGACTGGTCTGCGATTCCCTGGCCGCGTGACGGGAGCGGGTGGGATCTTCCTTGAGTACGACGGACGCGAAGTGCCTGACGTTGCGACGGTCGTAGCTGACTTCAACGAAGGTGTTCAAGGTTTAGTCACAGCGACGATGGCCTGCGAAAAAACGCCGATAAATCAGTTGATTCGTGGTCATAACGGCTCTCTGGTCCTTGGAGAAGAGCTGACCCGCACCGTAACGGACGTAAACGGTAACGAGGTAAATATCAAAGAATTCCAACCGACGAACGGCGAGAAATTTGACAAAGTCAAATTTGTCGCGGAACGGCCGCAAAACACAGGCAACAGCAAGCTCGTAGATAAGGTCTATGGTTTTGATCCGTTGGAAGACACAACCTACTCTCACTTCAAGAACTGGATTGAATCGATGGTTGCCAAGGATCCATTGATGTGCAACAACGCCGTTGATTTGGCAGCCGCCGCCATCATTACGGTGATTTTAGGTGCGCGCAGTTATCGCGAAGGCAAAGTCTATCACTTCGACTCCGACTCCCTCACAATTCATGAAGGTGATTCGAGTTGGGCGAAGCGCTGGGAAGCCAAGTCGCGAAATCGTGATAAGCCAAACCAGATTCCTGGATGGACTGCCGGCGATACCGGCAGCCTCCTTCGAGACCCAGACTACATGAATCTGGCTGGACCTTGGAAAGATGACAAAGACCCAGCGGGCGAAAATCCGCAACCGGGTAAAGACGCCAAAAAACGAGGCAAAAAATAAGTCTTGTAGGCTTAATAATTTGCCAATTTGGTCTCCAGGCGCTGCCTGGAGACCGCTCCAGCGCAGGCGAAACCTGCTCCACGGCCGGCCAACCTCGGATCGGCGACTTACTTAATAGAATGGATTGTCTGATATGAGCCAAGCAATACGATCGTTGGTCGAAACCGGAACCAAACTTTATCTCGATTCGATTGACCCTGAACTGGTCAAATTGAATCTCTCCTGGGGAGCCGTCGGCGC
>JANOAI010000434.1:0-2528 GCA_031411055.1 Pirellulaceae bacterium | reverse complement strand
TCGCCTTGCCCTTAGCGTTTTACAACGGGACACTACCATCAAAGATACAATCCGAGGCAAACGCAAACGTTGCGGATGGGACGACCAAGCGTTTGACCGTCTCATCGCAGCTTTTTAAGGGTTCGTTGTGCGATTGCCCTGTCGAAGAACGTGCGTTGTGGTAGTCGCTAGGTCAACGCCACCTACATTTGTAGCGGAACAGCGCAAGCTGTCCGGTGTATTTCGTATTTTGCTTGGTTGTACGGGCTACTATGAAACCGGGCGGCTCGCGCCTAATGCCATCTACTTTCCTGACTTCACCCTCCCTTTTGGGAGGGTCGAGGAGGAGGAACGACGACGAGGGGAAAGAATATGGTCACGAAACATTCGAAATCTCACCCTCCCCGCTGGCTCGTACCTCGCATCGACCCTCCCGCTCTTCGCGGGAGGGTGAAAGTAGATGGCATTGGGCTAACGCCGCACCACTAAAGTAGGCGGCATGGGTCGCTACGTAATCGGGCTTCGCCCAACAAACTTACCCATAGCTTCAAAATAGTTTGGATAGGTTTTCTCAGTACACTTTGGATTCAAGATCCAAACACCTTCTTGGCGAAGCCCAACCAAACCCAAACTCATGGCCATCCGATGATCGTTGTAGGTTTCGATCTCGGCTGGACGTAACACCGCGGGATGAATCGTAAGCCCGTCTTCATGCTCATCGACCCTCGCCCCAAGCTTTCGAAGCTCGGTGGCCAAATCGCCAATACGATCTGTTTCTTTGTGGCGATTATGTGCCACACCTCGAACACGCGTCGGACTCTCGGCAAAAATCGCCACGGCGGCAAGGGTCTGAACGGTATCACTGATTGCATTCATATCGACATCAATACCTCGCGCCGCCCGCCCGGTCACCTCAATCCAATTCGGCCCATACTCGACGATGGATCCCATGCGCTTCAGGACTTCGACAAAACCGACATCACCTTGCAATGCACTCTTCGATAGACCTTCAACACGAGCACGGCCGCCGGTAATGGCCGCAGCCGCCCAAAAATAACTCGCGGCTGACGCATCGGGTTCTATTGCATAGTGACAGCCGTGATATCTCTGAGGCGCTTGGATGGAATAGCCCCCGTCATCAGTCAAAGTAACAACGCATCCGAATGACTTCATCACCGCCGCCGTCATCGAAACGTAAGGCTTGGAAACCAGCTCGCCTTCGATCTGAAGTCCGACCGACGATTGTGCATATGGGGCGGCCATCATCAAGCCGCTCAAAAATTGGCTCGAAACATTTCCAGCAATCTTGGACACCCCACCGCGCAGTCCATCGGCGCGCAATCGAACCGGTGGACAGTTCGGATGAACCGTGTTGATACTCTGAACCTCCGCTCCAAGCTGTCTCAGCCCACGAAGAAGATCTTCGATCGGTCGCTGTTGCATACGCGCAACTCCATCGAGCACAAACTCACCACGACATACGGCTAAGGCAGCCGTCAAAAACCGAATCGTTGTTCCGCTATTGGCTACGAAAAGATTCGCTTTGTCGCAGGGGAGAATTCCAGCACAACCATCGATCGAAAGGCTCTCCGAAGCACGATCCCAATTCAACGATAGACCAAGCTGTTTCCAGGCCTCGACCATGACTTGTGTATCTTCGCTATCGAGCACACCCGTAAGGTAACTTGTTCCATTGGCTAAGGCAGCGCAGATTAAGGCTCGGTTCGTAATGCTCTTCGAACCAGGAGGTTGAATGCGATTGTCGACCGGCGGCGGCGGTAGTAGCTGAACACGTGATGGATGGTTGGACAAGTCTAAACTTTCATTTCACACGAGACGCTCGAACGACCAGTAAAACATACTCGATTCCTGAGACGATCGTCAGTACGATCGCGCCCCAGATCGTAAACCATCGCGTCCAGGCAAGCCAATCACTGGGAGGTTTTTGCATCAAACACAGGAGAATCGCGACCACGGCAGCACACTGCAAAACCATCTTCCATTTGCCAAGCTGCTTGGCGGAGAAATCGCCGCCCGAACCTTCGACCATGCCGCGCAAGCTAGTCACCAGAAGTTCACGAAAAACGACTAGCGTCGCCATCCACGGGGCCAAACCACTGTCAGGCACACCGACCAACGCGATCATGGCGCCACCGATAATGGCTTTATCGACAAATGGATCGAGAATCCTTCCAAGTTTCGTAATCTGATGAAATTTACGAGCCCACCAACCATCGAGAAAATCAGTCGAAGCCGCGATGATGAAGCAGATCATCGCCGGGAAAAATCGATGGAACTCGATCAAAACACAAACCGCCATAGCTAGTCCCAATCGAATAGCCGATAGCGAATTGGGGACGTTAAAGTTCGAGGTGTTTTTTGTAAAGAAGGACATAGGGTGATCGAATGGGTTTGTTGACGAAACGGTTTAAGCATCGGTCGGCAACATTCTACCCGACAACCCCCTTAAAATTTCAGTCGTGTCCAACCCCTAGTGGAGCGTCAAAATCAAATGTTCGGGTTATGGGGTCAGGAGTCAATTGCCGGAA
>JANOAI010000433.1:0-16566 GCA_031411055.1 Pirellulaceae bacterium | reverse complement strand
CAGTTCTCACGTGGGTGTAGCGTTTTTTCAACGCGATTGTAGCCGAGCTGCGCAAGCAGCCGGGTGTATTGCCGCTTGCCGAAGGCTCGTCCGGCCTGGCAAATCCGACCTTCGAATGCGCCGGGCTGCTCGCGCAGCACCCCAACCATTTGGAATTTACTTGCTACACCTATTCAAGCATTGCTCTAGCCGGATATAAATCGTTTCGTCTTTTTGGCACACGGATCACTCGAAGCTTGGGCTGAGCCGTTAACAATGGCGATGAAAAATTTGCGACCAGACATGCCATCGAGAAAGCCTACTTTGGTAGTGATTCGACTCTCCAAACTTCTCGGAGCAGCTCAAACATTTCTGGATCGTGGCGTTGAAGTTCTTCGCGCGTAAACGGAAAGAAGTCGTTGCGGCTAAAAAAAGCCTCGGAGGTTTCGGCGAAATATTCCATGGGCGAGCTTAACGCGTAAGCCCGGTCCGTACTGGTGCGTCCCTCGGCATCACGACGCAGCACACTGTCGTACTTGCCGCTGGCTTTTGCCTTCTCGTAGGCAGCTTTGATCTCGGGATGTTCATACCCGTTCGGCAGTTCGCGATGGTGATATGCATGGGCCAGCTCGTGCAGCGCAAAATTCGGCATGCGATGCATCTCCTGCTCGAAGTTGGCGATGTTGGTAAACTCGACACACTTCGCCATGGCCGGATCGCGGCCATGATTGCGCAACCATGCGGCATTTGGATGGTACTCCGCACCACCGCGTTTTCCGGTATACGCTGGCGAAAAATAGAGTGGAACTTTTTGCAATTCGACGACGACCGACATCGGCAACTCGCGGATGATTTCCTCAAGCTGCTTTTGTAGCAACTCAAGCGCACGCGCGGTCGCATTCGCTTCGCTCGTAAGCAGCTTGGGGTTGATATGAACGGTCCAACCTAGGATCGCGCGTGTCTCGCTGTTCGCAAGGTCTTTTTTCGACTGCGGTGGTTTTTGGTCAACCGCTGGCGGGTTGGCTATCTTCTTTGCCGCGGATTCATCCAGCAGGTTCTCCTGGAGATAGCGAGTGAGCAGTCCCCAGAAATGTCGGATGGTATTGGATCCTTCGGAGATAGCGTGCGAGCGGTTCGGATAGGGCATCACCGTGAACTGTTTATTATGGGCAATCAGTTCGTTGATTAGCATTTCTGTACCTTGATAGTGGCCGTTGTCATCGCCGGTACCATGCACGACGAGGAGGTTGCCTTGCAGATTGCGTACATGCGTCAGTGGCGAGCCGTCGCGATAGTTATCGGCGTTGTCCTTTGGTAGACCCATGTATCGCTCTTGATAGATACTGTCGTAAAGAAGTTGGTCTGCATTCGGTGCCACAGCGATAGCCGTGCGATAGAGGTCTGGGTAATGGAAGATCGCGTTCAAGCTCATGCTCCCACCGCCGCTCCAACCCCAAACCCCCACCCGCGCGGCATCAACGCTGGGCCATTCTTGTAGCAGGGCACGTACCGCTGCGGCCTGTTCCTTGGGAGCGATGATGCCGATCTGACGATGGACGCTCCGACGCCATTCGCGCCCACGCGGGACCATCGTGCCGCGGTTGTCGATGCTAGCGACGACGCATCCCTGCTGGGCTAACATCCGATGCCAAATCCCACGTTCTCCACCCCACATATCCTTGACCATCTGGCCGTGTGGTTCGCCATAGACGTGAATCAGGAGTGGATACTTTGATGTAGCGGTCGAGTCGAAGTCAGGGGGCCGAATGCACCAAGCATCGAGTTCAAGGCCATCGCCGATGTCGACGTTTAAAAACGCGGTCGTGGGTTGCTTCAATTCAGCAAGTTTTTCGCGAAGCTTGTGATTGTCGGTGAGCACCCTCGCGACTTTACTGTCCGGCAGATGGATGAGTTCAACCACCGGAGGAGTCGCAAAGTTGGAGTAGGTGTGAACGGCCCATTTCGCATCGGGTGAAAAATCATACGTGTGCCAGCCCGGTTGTGCGGTGGAGGAGAGTCGCTCGGGCGTTCCCCCGTCGAGTCGCGTGCGATAAAGGTAACGCTGAGTCGCATTGTCCGGCGACGCAGCGAAATAGAGCCAGCCAGCATGGGCGTCTACTGCTTCGACACTCATAACGTCGAACTGGCCTTGGGTAACAGGAACGAATCGATGGCCATCGAGGCTTGCGATATAGGCGTGTCGCCAGCCGTCGCGCTCGCTCAACCATAAAATGTCTTTCCCATCGTTCACCCACCGCACCGGGTTCTCATTCTCGAGCCACGCAGCGTCGGACTCAGTGAAAACTAAACGCGTCTCACCGCTCTTCGGATCAGCAAGCAAAACGCGGTTTTCGGTTTGAAGTCGATTGAACTGTTGTACGAGGAGTTGTGTTCCATCGGGTGTCCACTCAACATGGGGAAGGTAATGCTCGCGTGGATCGCCGGGAATGTGAAGCCATCGCACTTCGCCGCCACTGGCGCTGACCACGCCAAGTCGCGTTGCGGAGTTCGTTTCGCCGACCTTCGGGTAGGGAAACGATTTTATCTGCTGATCCTTGGTCGCTGTGTTGTCGAGCAAATGAAAGTCTGTCACGCCCGAGGTGTTAAACTGCCAAAAGACGATCGACTTCCCGTCAGGGCTCCAGCGGTAACCGTCGCGGATACCCAACTCCTCTTCGTTCACCCAGTCCGAAGTGCCGTTGATAAGCGTGGCTGAGCCATTTGTCGTCAGAGCCGTAATACGGAGGCTCTTCAAGTCCTGAACATAGAGATTGTTTTCACAGACATAGGCTACTCGCGTTCCGTCGGGCGAAAACTTACAAAACATCAGCGTGGAAGGTTTGGCATCGCCGCCAAGCTGCTTCAACTCGCGGTTAGCCAAATCCATCACCCAGTAGTCACCGCGTGTATTGCGTCGCCAGACCCGTTTGCTCTTCGTAAAGATCAAGAGTTTCGATTCGTCTGTCGAAAGCTCGAACGCCTCTAACTCGATCGGCTCGCTTTTCTCAGCCGGAATAAAGTCGTTCGCGGACACGATGATTTCTCGTTTACCGGTCGCCGATGCGTTCCGGACGAAGTTACGTCCCTTGCCGCCGACTGGCGGCGTTTCAAGCGTGAAGTAGTCGGTAGATCGCTTACTCCACCGGAATGGAGCAACTTTCTCAACGTCAAATTCATGCGAGCCGAATATACGATCGACCGTAATTAAGGCAGCTTCCGACGATGGCAAAGCGCAAAAGAGAACGACGATGGTACACCACGATATCATGCTCACGCCACTTCCACGACTCGTTGACCAACTACATCTGTCTTTAAAGTGATACCCAAACCCGGCGCCGCGCTCGCCGCCATATAACCGTTGTCTCGTTTCGGTGCTCCTTCGGCCGTACTCACGGTGACATAGCTGTTGAAGTCGGTGCTCGTAAAACGGAACTCTTCGGGAGTGCTATGAGCGAGATGAGCGATAGCGGCTGTCGTAATGTCGCCGCCCCAGCTATCCTCCAACGTCATCGCAATCCCCATCGAGACGCATAGATCGCGCGCTTGCTTGGTCTTCGTGAGTCCTCCCAGCTTACTGATCTTCAGGTTAACGACGTCCATCGCCAAATCTGACTTGCCGCGCAGCAACATTTCGAGGTCGTCGATATTTTCATCAAGCACGAACGGATGATCAGTGTTCCGTCTCACGGCCAGGCACTCTTCGTAGGTCAGGCAAGGCTGCTCAATGTAAACGTCGACGTCGCGCACTGCCCGAACGACACGGATTGCTTCGTGCTGCGTCCAGCCGGTGTTGGCGTCGGCGACGAGCCGGTCCGTCGGTTTCAGCATGGCGCTCACCGCTCGAATGCGCTCGATGTCAGTATCGGGATCTCCTCCAACCTTGAGTTGAAATCGGGTGTAACCTTCGGCTCGATAGGTTGCGACTTTCTTAGCCATCTCGTCTGGAGATTCTTGAGAAATCGCACGATACAACCGCACCTTGTTTCCGAACCGCCCCCCCATCAACGTGCATACCGGAAGCCCTGTCGCTTGACCAAGTATGTCCCAACAAGCGATGTCGATGCCCGACTTAACGTACGGATGTCCCTTGAGCGACGCGTCCATCCGATGATTGAGCACCGAAAGCTCACGTGGATCAAGTCCCAATAAGTGCGGACCAAGTTCCTTCAAGCCAGCACGTACACCTTCCGCGTACGCCGGCAAGTAAAAAGGACCCAGCGGACAAACTTCGCCGTAGCCGATCAACCCAGTGTCCGTTTCGACTCCAACAACCGTGCTGTCGAAAACAGTAACCGACTTGCCGCCGGACCACTTATACGTTCCTTCGTACAACGGGAGTTCAACTCGATGAGCAAACAGTCTCACGATCTTCATGTTTTGATTGTTTTTTTAAGGATGGATCTTCATAGCTTGGCCTGACTTGTCGACCATATCAGTGTAAATGGTATTTCTTCGGTAGCGTGCCCACTAGGCTGGGGAACGCGCCGAATAGCGTATCAGCGCATAAAGCACAGAATTCATTCTAATTGTTGGCGATAACCGTATCGATATCGTTCTGCTTTGAAGCCTCTTGGACCATGTGCCGAACGTCGCTTCTCGCTTCTCGCTTCTCGCTTCTCGCTCCGAGGCTATGAGACGCAGTCGCTTTGCTCATAGTTTCTAGAAGGATGCGGGGATTTGGGCGAGCACTCAATAGAAAAACCCAGCGGATAGCTGGGTTTTAAAAATGCTAACAAGTAGCCGAGGCGGGACTCGAACCCGCACGAGGATTTACTCCTCCCAGGATTTTAAGTCCTGTGCGTCTGCCATTTCGCCACTCGGCCTTCTTTCAATCGACTTGTCCGCATTGCACATGCCCTGTTTCGGTTTCGCTTTCCGAACCGCACTTCACAAGCTTTGACAGAGAGGTAGTTTATCGGATAGTCGTCGAGCCACCAAGGACTAGTTCAACTGCCGTCACTTGGTTGATTCCTCCCGTGAAAACGAGCATTTCGATTGAAATCTGGGGCTATTCAACGCTGAAACCTAAAGGGAATCGCTTTTCACCCAAGTTCGCTTTTTTGAATAATGCGTCCGAGGGCTACGAGAAAGACTGCTTCTCGGAAACATATTCGTATCCCCTCCGATTCTTCCCAACCTTCGTTCATGCCAGAAATCGACCAACGATTTTCGCATTGGCGTCGCCTCACCGGATGTGTTTACGACTCATGGAATGAGTTCACCGTTAGCAATTTTCGACGTGCGGGAAAATCGTCGACCTCATTCCATTTCTAACCAATCAACGTCGTTTCGAGAGTGCAGTCGGGTGGCAAGTTGATTGCGTTCGCTATCGGGACGCCACAATTGCTTCACGAGTTCAGAAAGATCGATTCGCTCGCCTTCCATGTAGAGTAAGGCAGAGTTGAATCCGTTTAACTTTACGACCGTTCCGCCGCTTACGAACTGAGACTTAAATCGATCGATCGAATCATCATCAAATTTTCCATCAGGAACAAGCAGCAACTTTCGAACGGCCCCACCTTCCCCCAAAAGTTTGGCATCAATTCCTTGCAACTCCGCGTGAACGATCGGATGATCGAGCGATCGGAACTCGTTGCCACTGATCGTTTCTGAGAAGGACTCGTCATTCTCAGCGATCAAATGCTCTGCCAAAGCCGACTCTCGGGCTACGACACAACCTGCTTCGAGAATGGTCTGCAACCACTTATTTTTTGCAACCGTTGTATCACCCGATTCGTCAACGGAACCAGTTGAATCGGATGTTTCAAGGTCTTGTCTCTGATGGAGGGTTTCGAGAAAGCAGAGTACTACCGAAGAATAGATCGTTTCGGATGTCTTCGTAAGGACACATTCACGAACCTTAGTCCAGCTTCCGGAAAATTGCCCCCATGTTTCGCGAGGATGGCCCTCGGCGTCGTACTGGACCTCTAATTCTTTTGAAAGCAACTCAAGACTCTGAGCGGTTTGTGTTTGAAGTTGCGACGCTTGGGATCGCCATAGAAAAGCAATCGCTCTGACGCTTTCTTGCAATCGGGCCAGCATTCTACCTGCCGTATGATGGATGGACGCTTGAAATTTCAGTGACCGCACTTGTTGAAACAGTTCTTGATTAGCCAATTCATGTTGGCGATCTCGGGTTTGGCTTGATGACTCCGAATGCAGTCGATTGGTTAGTTCATCCCGTTGTTGGCTAAGTCGTTCCGCAACCGACTTCAATGATTCGCTTTGAGATTGGAAACGGCGGTCGATTGCCAATAGAATCGCCGACAATCGTGATACATTTGACAGACTACCAAGTGCGACGGTTTCTAGCCATTGAATCAATGACTCGGCGGCTTCGTCGAGCAAGTTGCGAGCTGCATCAAACGATGCTTCCAACGATACACCCAAAACTTCGGCAATTCGTTCCAGACCAATTGTTGCTAGTTCAACGCCCGTATCGTCTTGGTTTGGGATCGAATACTTGAGTGGCGTCGATCGACGGGTTATACGCTCGTCCGTTTTACGTTGAGCCTGTTCAGCTGCGGAAAGCGGAACCAGGTATTCCATACACTTTCGGACCCAGGATTGGGCCGTCCATTGTTTGGTACGAAACAAATCGCTGACGAGCAAATCAATTTGTTGATTCGCAATTCGAATCGACGAAACTTCCGAATTCTTTGGCTGCGACTGCGATTCCTCCTTCGCTGAATTCGAGGCCAACGCTAACATGTTGTTCCACTCATGCAGCTGGTAAAAAACCGTTCGTTTGACGACCAGTTCAGGATTGAGCTTTTCGCCGAGCTCGATCGTTCGCGAAGCAAAAGTTCGAAGCCACGGTTGCCATTCTGCTTCTGAATTTTCCTCGGCCGTGGTATAGCATTCGTGCCGAGCCGCATCGAGCGAATTCCCTAACGCAGTACAACCATCGACACACACAAAATCGACTATCTGATGGATCGCGGTTCTCCATCCCGATGTACGCCCGAGTTGCCCCCCGTGTACGAGATAGATGTTGCTCCATGGTGGATTTGCAATGTGGCTCGCTCCAAGGTTCGGAAGGCCTGGATGAAGACCGTTGGTTTGGTAATAGTGCCCAATTTCTCTAAGACAAGCGATGCCGGCTGCGGTATGCAATTCCACTGAATGACTTTCGCTTCCCTCGGCGGCAGTCAGTATCCCTTTAATGTCAGCTTGAAGATCAAGCTCGGAAAGGATCTGACGAATCAAGAACCCTAGTTCTACTGTTAGGACGCTGCCAGTGCCACCATGACACGAACCGACCAAATAGATACGAATCGGCTTATAACCATCGGATGATTGCTGTATTTCCGCTAGCTTTTCAAGCTTGATTCGAAGGTGATGATAGAGGGACTCGGCATTGTCGAGCGTTGCAAGCATGGCCATGGGACGAACGCCCTCCGTCAGGCCTGAACGGGGGATATTGTAGAGCCAACGTCGGCTCAGTGGCGAAAAGCTGCTTTGATCTCGATCACGAATTTCAGAAGCTTGCCGCAGCGGAAGATGCAGTATATCGTCCAGCGTAACGCAACCTGGAGTGAAACCTTCGACGGCACGCCGAATGGAGCTCTCATCGATATCGACGAGAGAAAATTCGAAGTCCTTGAGAGCATTTTCATCGAGCCCTGTTTGTCTCAATCGTTCTCGAACCTCAAGAACGACTTCGGTTCCCGTCCCCCCTAATCCAATAACGTAGCAAGAAGCAAGCTTATTTTCTACCGTGACCGTTTCAAGAGGGGGCAGAACGATGTGTTCTCTTGGGGTTTGTAAATTTGTTTGGACTGTTACGGCATCGGTGCGCGGCGGTTTTTTGGTTCCCGAGGGTTTTGAGAGCCGAGGAGTTTGCCTTGTAGACTGACGTGTGACGATTGGTTTTGAAGAACGTGGAGCTGAAGATGCCGCAGCCTGCATATCGTTGACGACTTGAATTAGATTGTCAACAAATTCTCGACATGAGCTAAACCGTTGACTTGGTTTCTTAGCCAGCGCCTTGGCAACGACGGGACGTTCGGTCACTGGAAGAGAATCGAGATCAGGCGCCTTCTGAAGATGCTCGGTGGCTAACTGAGCGGTGGTTCGACCATGGAATGGCAACGAACCTGTAAGCATTTCTTGATAGACAATCGCGAGGGAATATTGGTCCGACATTCGGCCCGGGCGACCATCAAACATCTCGGGCGAAGCGTAAGTCGGAGTCATTCCCGACATCAGTGACATGCTCTTGTTCTGAATATCTTTGATCAGTCCGAAATCGGCGACCTTTACACGATCAGCGACCAACAGAAGATTGGCAGGTTTTACGTCGAGATGCTGTAGTTCATGCTTCTGGCACAAAAAGTCTAATGCATCCGCTGTATCGCGAAGGTAGTCCAACAAAGCATTCCGAGGAATACCCGCCAACCCGCGTTGTTGAAACTCTCGAAAGCGATCCAGTAGAGTACCATCGGCGAGTTCCGTAACCACGATCAGCTGATTTTCGATGACTTCGATTCGTTCCACGGAAAGAATGAACGGATGGTGAACCGCTCGAATTCGCTGCAGTGCTCGAAGCTCACTCCCCGCACGTTCATCGACTGTACCGTATACAAACTTCACGGCTTTCTGAAGGCCGCCAGGCGCATCGGCTAGCCAAACTTCACCATAGCCTCCACTGCCAATGCGTTCGCGCAGGACATACCCCGAAATGGGCTCGAAACCTGCTTCAATACCTGCAATTACAGATGCCATAGTGGATTGCCAAAAAAGCGATTAACTCGACGAATTCGTCGGACTGAAGTTGATGGGAGTGGTGCTAGATATTGACGGTGGATTGGGCGGTGGAGCAATGACTCTCGATTCCGTACGTGGTGCTGCCGATAAGGTGCGAGGCTGGTGAGGTTGCGTATTGGGGTTCGGTTGACCGCCTTGATTTAAAACCGCGGCGATACTGGGATGACTCAGCGTTTTGGATGGGACTGGAACGCTATTGGGTATCGACGGACGGGGTGCGGGTGTCGTGGGCCTAGCGATTGGCTTTTGCGATATCGCTACGGTACTGGAGCCAAAATAGTTCGAGCAGGCTTTATCGAGGTACTCCATTCGGAGCTCTGGCCGTTCCCCATGATAGGCGCTCAAGGCTCTGACTTGAGCCAACAAGTCGCGGGGATGGCATCGTCGAAGTGGTCGCTGTATTGCTTGGTAATGTTTTGAGATCAGTTGATCAATAACATCGGGTCGCCATTGAATCGACATCGATTCGCAACCGCGTCGAAACAACTCCATATACTCTTCACGCGACGGATCGCCAATTTCGATTTTGAATGGGACGCGTCGAAGGAATGCTTCATCGACCAACGACTCTGGTTGAAGATTGGTCGAAAAGATGATGGTCTGCTCAAAAGGGACGTTGATCTTTTTGCCCGTGGACAACGTCAGGTAATCGATGCGACTTTCGAGCGGTACGATCCAGCGATTCAAAAGCTCGGCAGGTTCGACACGTTGTCGGCCGAAATCATCAATGAGCAAGCAACCGCAGTTACTCTTGAGTTGAATGGGTGCCTCACTCGTATTGCTACGAGGATCGTGACGGACCTCAAGGTTGTCCAGCGTGAGTTCGCCTCCAACGACGACCGTCGGCCGACGGATGCGAATCCAACGACGATCATGTTCACGCGTCGCGAAGATCTTTGCATTCGTCGAAATGCTCGTAGACGCGGTATGGTAGGCCGCATCGAAAAGCTTGATAATACTTCCGTCGTCAATAATCGCGTGCGGAATCCAAATCTCTTGGCCGCGACAGGCAGTCAAGCACTTCGCGAGGGTCGTCTTTCCGTTCCCAGGCGCACCGTAGAGAAATATGCCCGAGGTGCTGTTGACGGCTGGTCCTAGAAAGTCCAACCATCGGATATCGTATGTCACGCCTGCCAACGCTGCCCGCAACTGCGGTTCTGTAATCGGTTCGAAGTGGCTCGCTTGAGCTTCAACACTCAACACATAGTCGGCCAATGGGACCGGGGCCGGTCCCGAGTAAGAACAGGCTTTTTGATGTGTGAGAGCTCGCTTTTGACCATTTTCCGTCAACGAGTAATAAAAGTCGTTGAGCGGTGCTGGACGCGCATGGGTAACCAGTTGACGAACACGAAGTCCAACTAATAACTGCTCGATGATTCCGTACGACAAGCCGACTCGTTCAGCCAGGTTTCGACCGCTGAGCGTACCCGCGTTCAGAAGTTGTTGACAAAGCAAAGATTCCAGCAACAGCTCAGGAAGACCAGCCTCCTGAATATTGCGTGGCTCCGCTGGCCAAAAGGAGTCCTCGTTAAGAATAGCCGGAAGCACGTCACCGACGAATGACGCAGTATCCTTCTTTGATCCAATACTTTGCATGGTTGCTTTTCCTCGAATGTCGCTGCGAAAGTACGCATGCACCTCATAATCGTCATGATCCAATCATCGCTCATCGATGAAACATTTGACATGATCGCTATTACGAGTAGCTCGTTTTTGCCAACCCGTTCTTCGGTGGTGGCGCGCATTACGACACGATTCGTCAGTACGATCGACATTCTTGTCACCCAACACCCAAACGAATCATATCGAATTCCAAAATTGCTCGTCATTCGGCGAATCTTGTACTAAGTTTGGTCAGAATTCCGTTCATCCGGTTCAAATTGATCATTCAATGTACCCAGAATTTGTCGATTGGCCGTTCCGATTGGCGAAGCAACGAAACCCTAGATTCGAAATTCAGCGTAAAACCGATCCAATCAGTACGATTGTCATAGGACAATCAAAGAAGTAAAAATGCTCTCCTACACTACCAATCCAACTGCTTCGCGACGCAGCCAAAGTGGCGGTCCTAAGACAATGGTCTGGATATTGGCTAGTGCGAACACAACGCAGCAAGTCAACCCATTGACGGTCATTCACCCCTATCCGTTTACGATAGGACGAAAGCCTGGCAACGTTTTACAATTGAATTCGAAAGCCGTATCAAGTAACCATGCTGAGATCGTGGAACGAGGCGGTGAGGTTTGGTTAGTCGATCGCCAGAGCACAAACGGAACCTATGTGAATGGTCAACGCGTAACCGATACAATCCGTCTCAAGGGCGAAGATCTCATTCAGATCGCGGATATGGCTTTTCGTCTACGATGCGAAGACCATTTCACGAATGCAAATACGGTTTCCGAAGACGTTTGTGATCAAGCGCTCGCACTGGTCCAGTTCGACCGAATGATGGAAAATCGGCTGGTCACTCCGCACTTTCAGCCCATTGTTGAGATGGAAAACGGTACGACGGTGGGTTACGAAGTCTTAGCTCGTAGCCGCATGTTCGGGTTAGAGTCGTCGGTCGCCATGTTCTCGGCAGCAGCCCGGCTGAATATGGAAGTCGAGTTGAGCCAGATGTTACGCTGGGAAGGAATTCGCGAGGCGCTTAGCTTGCCACTTCCGACTAAAATTTTCGTCAACACACATCCACTCGAACTCGAACATCATGACTTAATCGATACGATGCGCCAAGTTCGCGAGTTGGCTCCACAACTTCCGATCACGCTCGAAATCCACGAGGCAGCGGTCACCAATCCTGAGGCCATGCAAGAACTTCGATCGCAACTTCGGGAGCTTTCGATCGAAGTCGCCTACGACGACTTTGGGGCAGGTCAAAACCGGCTGACCGAACTGATCGAATCACCCCCCGATGTTTTAAAATTCGATATGCGATTGATTCGAGACATTGACAGTGCTCCTCAGGAGAGACAACGGATGTTGGCCTCGTTCACCAAGATCGTCCTTGATCTGGGCGTCGAACCCTTGGCCGAAGGGATCGAAACGGCGGCCGAAGCGCAAGTTTGCCGACAAATGGGAATGACTTTGGCACAAGGCTATTTTTACGGGCGTCCCGCTTCGCCACGTTTTTATTCCGATCAGCCGGTTTCGTAACGCTGCTTAGATCGAAGCGCGTTGTGCGTTGCCTACCCGAAATCGCTGGGTAGCTAAGAATTCTCAGAATGCTTCATGAGATTCCAATTGAACGCAACGGACCACGCGGCTAGGCCTCGACCACGCCTATCGCGGTTCATTCGACTGAACCAGTTATGAACTGTTTTGGAAGGGTTCGGTTGGACGCCCCTCGAAGCGACACAAACAACGCACGCAATGGATCGCACAATTCGCCTAAGATCCTTCGGTCATCAATTTGTCGAATAGCTTTCGCTGCTCGGTCATGGCAGCCACCTTGTCTTCGGGCTTTGTGCGTGCCTCAAGCAAAATCCAACCTTCGTAGTTGATGGACTTGAAGAGTTTCATCAGGGCAGCGTAGGGATAATCCGTCGAATCCAATTCTCGAACATGGCAGGTATCTCCAAACCGATCTTTGACCATATTGAAGTTGGCTTCCAGTCCATCTCCTTTCAAGTCGTCAGGATTGCTATTCCAACAAACAGCTACGTTGGAGTGTGTTGCAACCTTAAAAATGTCGCGAATGACGGGGAGTTCCTGAGTTCCCTTGCCGTGAACTTCGACCCGAATCTGCTGTCCAAAATTGTAGCCATATTCGGCGACTTCATTAAGCGCCATCCCAATTTGCTCGATCGTCTTTTCTTGCGGAACATCTTTCACGAAGGCATTGGGTTTCACTTTCACACCACTACCTCCGCAATCATGCATCAGTCGGATGTATTCTTTGGTCTGCTCAATATTTTTTTTGAGCTGAGCAGGATCGTTCGAGTGGAACTCGCAATTCGAGCCATAGCCGACGAGCTGAATCCCACTCCCAGCGAAACGTTGCTTTACTTCCGTTCGCTGATCCGAGGATAGTGTCGGTTCAACACCGTGTTTATGGTCTGTTCGCAATTCAACGCCTTTGAGTCCCGATTTGCGACAGGCGTCGATGACAGTCGGTAAATCCATCTGCTCGCCCCAGAGGTACGTTACCAGTCCGAATTGCATTCGAGTGAACGGAGCAGTTGCCTTGAGTAATGCTGCATGCTGTAAAACAGCGATGGAAGAAGCGGCAAGACCGAGGTTCTTTACAACTTCTCTTCGATTCAATGACTTCGGAAACATGATTTCTATTCCTGCAATCGGATCACGTAATCTAGCTAAGAGAAAAACAATCTGTACGTTTCAGAACCAAAGTCTAGCAGATTCATCCGCATTTTAGAAACTTTCGACTTGGACCAATTTTCAGACAAACGCATCCACCTGAGCCAGTGGCGATTTTCATTCGAAGTCCGCCAAGGAATGAAGACACTATTTTCTTACCCGAACTTCGACGACGACGGGGCAGTGATCGGAGTTGTGCATTTCGTAGAGATTCCGACGGCTGAGGAATTCGATTTGATCATTGCCAAGGACATGGTCGATCGGTATTCCAAGCATTCCAAGACTGGCAGGAAACGAAGGCAAATAGCCTCGATACCAACTTGAATCCAACAATCGTCCAGCCCGCATAAGCCGACGAAAGGACGGAGACCAAGGCGTAACATTAAAATCGCCGACGACCATCGCGGGGTTGGTCTGTTTGCCGGCCCATTCCGAAATACTTGCTAGTTGTTGATTGCGTTGAATGGTGCGGTACCCTTCGGCCGGTTTTGGAGAAAAGGTATGAACCGTAAGAATTCGAAGCGGTTGCGACACGCCCGACGGCTGATGGCTGAGTTCAATGGCAGGCATCCAGTGATTGCCCGGGTAAAGGATTTCGAGCGAAGTTTCAGGCAATCGGCTCATAACCATTATTCCGCCCGAATTCCAAGCTGGTTTCGAACTCCATGCAGAATACTGCACCTTTAGTTTTTCGAGTTCATGATCCAGATCAGGATTCACCTCAATCAGCGCGACGATATCGGGTTTCTCACGTTCCACAAATTTCACTATTTCTGTGGCCTGACTATTAATCAGCAAAACGTTCCAAATCAAAATCTTAATCTTATCGTCGGCATTCTTGTCACTCGCTAATGGTAACAATCGCCAAGGAGCGACAACCCAAGAAAAGTAGATCAAGGGGATCAAAGCAAAGACGATTCGACGGCGCCAACGATCACTGGACGTCGTCGAATTCCGTCGGATCAAATAGAGAAATCCTTGTGACGCCAAGAGACAAAAGCAACCGATCAAGGCGTGAAACGAAAAATGCGACGCCAGTTCAAAAGCGGGGCGAAGGTCACTTGCCAGAGTGAGAAACATGATACACCAGATACCCACCCCAGCGGATCCAGCAATCAGCAGTAAGCCGCGTTCGAGGAATCTTACAACCCTTCGAGTTACAGAGGGTGGTTTCATTGTTTCAATCGCGTTGGTGTTCATGTTGAAAGATTTAATCTAGTTGGAGAGGTCGCTCTTGTCGTCCAGCCAAAGAGTGGATGATACTTCGAACCTAACGATTACGTTTTCGGCTCTCCCAGGGAAGCCGAATTTCGACTGAACAACCAGCTCGTTCTTTCGATTCAATCCATACTCGGCCGTGGTGCAATTCGACGACGCGCCGAAGTTTAGCTAGGCCAATTCCAAGTCCGCGTCCCGCTTCGCGATTACAAAAATAAAGGTCCCAAGCCTGCTCCAGGGTCGCTTCGGACAAGCCAGGGCCGTTATCGACTATAGCGACTCGAATTTCAAGCTGCCCCGCTTCGGTTTCGACTCGATCCGCAACCATTTCAATCGTATCGCCCGGTCGGCAAGCATCCAAAGAATTTCGAACGGCTGCGCCTATCGCTTCGGCTAGACTGGTTCGATCGATTCGGCACCACAGAAACTCATCGCAAATATTGGTCTGCCAAGTCAGTTGACAGGCTTTGGAACTTGCCGACCATTCCTGGCTGCATTGAAGCAAAAAGCTTCGCAAATCATCGGGTTTGCATTGAATCGAGGGCTCTTGGACGGCCAGCATCATCTCGGCCAACATTTCATGAGCTCGGATCGCTGAATCAGCAATCGTATTCAACGATTTTATGTGCGAAGGCTTTTCGATCTCCTTGGACAACAGACTTGCCCTCGCGGCAATATTCGCCAAAGGATTGTTGATTTCATGGGATAGACCATATGCAAAGTTGTACATGGCTCGTTCAAATCGACGCTCGTTCCCTGCATTCGAAATATCCGAGCGCATCTCCACCTTCAAATAGTCGAATGCGGCATCGCGAATTGCCTTCAAGACGCTCTGTTCGCAGTGCAGGATATGGGCAAGATATGCGGCGTTTTCTTCCAAACTATGGATCCAACGCGAAAGAATGTCGTGAGGTGTTTCAGCACCCTTCGAGCGGCTGCATTCAACGCGAATCGCAACCGAGACGCGTGGTTCGTGAAGTGCAGCCATAGCATCCGCGACTCGATGCGATTTCAAAAAATCGACAAATGCTTCTCGATGGCTCATATCCGAGCCCAAAATGCGAATGATCTCGGCTTGGATTTCAAACGCCAGTCGCCAGAGGTCGTCGGAAGTTGAGTGCGATCCATCGACCTTCGAAACTGCCATCGCCAAAATGCTCTCTCCTCATTGCTTGAGCGAAATTTCGATCGAGAAACGTAAACCGTTGCGCCGCATTCGGCTTCGTCGGTAGCTTCTTGAGCCTGAGGCGCCAACCGAACTCACAAAACTCTTGTTTGAGAAATCGGCTAGCGCCTCAGGCTCAAGACTCGTTGGATTACAGGATTACAACTCGTGCGTCTTCACACCTTAATGTAAGGGTTGAGCTGAACCTGTACGATGGACTTCCAGTCCGTCGGTGCCAACGTTTGTCGACGGACTGGAAGTCCGTCGTACCCTAAAACTTAGCTATGAAGAAGCACTCGTCTTGAATTTCTAAACCAGTTGCTCTTCAAGCGGACGAGTGCATTCAGCCGAAAAACGGCGGCTATCATCTCTTGCGTAAACGAAAGCCCCTCGCCAAAAATGTGGGCGAGGGAAGCTTATGTTTTCGTTAACTCGACGCACGCCAAAAGTTGTGGCAAGCAATTCGAGATTGTTTATACCGCTACTGGGCGATCGATTTCGAGCAAGTCGCAAACTTTGTCGAGTAGCTTGTCGGTCGTGAATGGCTTCTGCATGAAGTCATTGGCACCCGCTGATCGAAGATCGTTTACACGATCCAGTTCGACCATACCTGAGATACAGACAATCTTGACGCTGTCCATCGTTCGATCGGATCGAACCCTGGTACAAACTTCACGACCGTTAATATCAGGTAACATGACGTCCAAGACGACCATGTCAGGACGAAACTCTTTGACCTGCATCCCAGCATCGAAACCGTTGTTGGCAGTTCGAATATCGAAGCGACCATCGCGTTCGAAGCAGTCGACCATCAAATCAACCAAGTCTTGATCGTCATCGACGATAAGCAGCTTTTTCTTGCCACTCTCAAGAGCATCGGTTGGAATACCGTTATCACGCATGAAAACGAACAATTGATCGCGTGGAATCCGACGAAAGCGGCTTCCTGGTACGCGGAATCCTTTGAGCGATCCATTGTCGAAACAACGAATGATCGTCTGCTGGCTAACCTTGCAGATTTTTGCGGCTTCGCCTGTTGTGAAAACCGTTTTTGTGTTTGACATCGTTCGAACCAATCCTTCCTTTTCGATCGATCGGAGCCCCCTCACTTTCGCAAG
>JANOAI010000432.1:0-6325 GCA_031411055.1 Pirellulaceae bacterium | reverse complement strand
GTACAAGGCGTTGGGTTTCGTTATACCACTCGCCGGATCGCCTCGCGATGGCCTGTCACCGGCTACGTCGAAAACCAAGCGGACGGATCGGTTTTTTTAGTAGCCGAGGGGCCGAAATCAGACGTCGAAGAATTCCTAGCGTCGGTGTGTGAACAAATGGCCCCCAATATTCGCTCAAAACAAGTAAACTGGTACGCCTCGACCAATCAATTTTCCGATTTCGAGATTCGAAGTTAAACCTGCCTAATACCATGAGAACCGCTATGAAACTGAATCGAATTCTCTCCTCCCTTTCCGTGATGGCTCTTTTCGCTACGCCGTTATTCGCCCAAGAAGCCAAGCAACCCGCCATCGATCCGCGATTTGTATTGCCAGCAACGGAGGATGGACTCCCTGGAGCTGGGCCGATTCGCCGATACGAAGGATTTCAGAAAAAGTGGGCAACGCGGCGCGCCGATTTCGCGAAGCACCAAGCGGACGATCAAGGCAGTCTCGTCCTGTTCGGGGATTCGATCACCGAAGGTTGGGGGAAACGAACCGAAGAACTATTTCCGGGCGTCAAGATCGCGAATCGAGGAATTGGTGGCGATACGACGCGCGGCATGTTGCTTCGGCTGAAAGACGACGTGCTGAGTCTCAATCCCAAAGGACTTGTCATGTTGATGGGGACGAATGACTTGGCTGAAAAAGCGAATGCTTCGGACATTGCAGGCAACGTCAAACTCATCGTGGCTGATGTCAAGAAAGCGAATCCGAAACTGCCGATCGTTCTATGTCTGGTCTTTCCTAGCTCTGAATCAAAAGATCGTCCGGCAGCGGCTATCAAGGCGATCAACGATGCCTACCTCGTTGCGGTTAAAGGCGATCCTCAAGTTACGGTCGTCGATACGTGGAGCTTGTATGCAAACGCCGAAGGAAATGCGAACCCTGAAGAATTCCCAGACCTCCTTCACTTAAACGATGCGGGCTACAAGAAATGGGCCGCGGCCCTGCGCCCTGTTTTGGCGACCCTTGGGTTCCTGGAAACCGAAGCCGATTCCTTTACCGTTGAACCTGGTTTTGAAAGTCTTTTCAACGGTCGTGATCTGACAGGCTGGGGTTATCGTAAAACGCCCGATGATGTCGTCGCCAAAATGAAGCAGAATCAAGCGAAGAACCCGGGCAAGGCTCCGAACATCATGATTATTGAAAAGCCGATTCTGTTCGATGGTCTTTCCTCGTCTCCCGATGGCCGCTACGTAGCCATGAACGGTCGCTTGATCGTGACCACCCCCTCCGAAGGTCGCAAAGTTCAACAGGTGTGGACAACGCGCGAGTTTCCCAAGGATTTCACCTTGAAGCTTGAGTTCCGCGCCAACCCCAACGCCGATAGTGGTGTTTTCATCCGCCAACCCCAACTTCAATGTCGCGATTATCCTTTGGCTGGGCCGTATAAAGAGTTGAAAAACTTCAAACCGCTCGCATGGAACGAAATGGTGGTGGAAGTCACAGGACAAACCGCGCGATGTACTTGCAATGGTGAAGTCCTCGAAGCCGAACTGAAGCTACCCGAAACCGGTCCGATTGGACTCGAAGGCGATCGTGGACAAATGGAGTATCGACGCATTCGAATCAAGACGAATTGACCCACCGCGAACGCGCCTCGTTTAGAAATTCGAATGCGCAATTGTTATTGAAAACATTTGAGCCTGAGGCGCTAGCCGATTTTCTAGATACAAAATCGGCTAGCGCCTCAGGCTCAAGGATTCAAGTGTTTCGAGCATCACACCGTCAAAAGCTCATCTTCCGGAATAGCCAACATGAACCAGACGCAGTCTTAAACGCAAAGCTCGTGGATATAACACAGTGGGCAAATCGAGGATCGTCGTTTCAACGTGATGGTAACTTCGCGGAAGCCGTTGAATGCTTTCGCGAAGCGTTGAAGCTACAGCCCGAAAATGTGCAACTTCAAATCTCGTTGGCTTCGAGCTTGCGATTTTCGGGTGCCAGGCCGGAAGCGATCGCAATCGGCGAATCGCTCTTGGCGCAATCCATTGCGCCAGAACTCTTGATGCTGCTCGGCAATCTTCACCAGGAAGAAGACCAGTTCGATAAGGCGATTGAGTATCTCGAGAGAGCCCTTCAACTTTCACAACCAACAGCCACAAGGCTAAGCTGCCTGGGGATCGCTTACTTTCGACGAGGCGATATTGACCATGCGATCGAACTCTTCGAACGTTCCATTGCACTGCAACCAGACTACGCCGATGGCCATTTTCATCTCGGGATGGCCTTGCTCCTCCAAGGCAATTACGAACGCGGTTGGACCGAATACGAATATCGTCCCTTTGGTCGGCGAAGAATGAATGGAGCAACCACAGCAATGTGGCAAGGCCAGTCGTTACATGCAAATCAGAGCCTGCTGCTAGTTGCCGAACAAGGTTTAGGGGATACGCTTCAGTTCGTTCGATTTGCAGCAGAAGTGAAACGACGCTTTGGATGTCGCCTTCTACTTCAGGCGCCATCGAAAATGCTCCCGCTTCTTTCGACTTGTGCTGGGGTTGATCAATTAATCTCCCGAGACGAATCGGTGCCGAAAACCGATTTCTATCTTCCGCTCGCCAGCCTACCAAGTTGCTTTTACTGGCGACCTGGAGACACGCCCAACGAATTTCCATACCTTTTTCCTGAGATTCATCGCGTTCAGTTCTGGAAGCGACGATTGAGTCGAGAACAGCCTTTCGGAAACAAACCTCGCATGCGAGTTGGTATCTCTTGGCAAGGCTACCCCAAATTCCCTGCCGATCGTTTGCGCTCCATCCCGCTCTTCTTCTTTGAGCCACTCTTCGGTTTGAACGATATTCAGTTTGTCAGCCTGCAGCAAAATTTTGGAACGGAGCAACTGGACGACTTTCGATCGAAATCCAACCTTGTCGATATCGGAGAAGAACTCGACCGCGAAGGAGGAGCCTTTCTCGACTCGATCGCGTTGATGCGGCAGCTCGATCTGGTCATTACGTCGGATACGGCTATCGCTCATCTTGCCGGAGCAGCGGGGTGTAAGACGTGGCTCGGGCTGAGCACTGTTCCCGACTGGCGATGGAATCTCACAGGCAATCGATCCGTTTGGTATCCGTCGATCGAGCTGTTTCGACAAACGGAGTCCGGCAATTGGGCCTCTGTTTTTGATGTCATGAGACAACGACTGACGCACTGATTCCTTGCGATTTCAGCTACTTTGACCCTAGGCTTTGTTTCTAAACGAGCTTTCACGTAGCTGCGTCTCTCCGAGACCCAGATGATTCGCGTCTCGGAGAGACGCGACTAAGTGTTTAGAAACAAAGCCTAAATTCTTTCTTCTGATTTCCCGTATAATAAGTCACACACCTCGATTTGCAGTCCAACGGGTGATTGCCCCGCCTTTTCAATCTGGAGCCCCGAATGATGTCTCTCTCGAAGTACTTGGTGCAATGCTTGTGCGTTGTCTCCTTTCTTAGCCTCCTTCCGAATTTGACGCTGTCGCAAAGTCGCGAAGAAAAAGTCCTCAACGATAAACTTCGGTTCGAAAAATCGGGTTTGTGGTACTACAACGATCTGGAACAAGGATTCGAGGTTGCCAAGAAACTCAATCAGCCGGTACTAGTCGTTTTGAGGTGTATTCCTTGCGAAGAATGTGTGAAGCTTGACGACGATATTATGGAAGCCAATCCACGACTGCAACAGTTGCTCAAGTCGTTTGCAAGAGTTCGAATCGTTGGAACGAATGGACTCGATTTATCGCTTTTTGAATTCGATACGGATCAATCGTTTGCCGTTTTTGTTTTCGGACCGGACCGAACCCTCTACGGCCGATATGGTACACGTTCGGATCGCAAAGCTTGGGAAGACGATGTGTCCGTCGAAGGACTGGTCGCGTCGTTGGAAGGCGCTTTGCGTATCCATCGCGAATATCCGGCCAATCGTGAACAGCTCGTCGGAAAGCAACCTAAGCCACCGACCTTTGCCACTCCCGAGCAGATTCCGTCGCTGGCGGCCAAATATGGAAACAAGCTCGACTATCAAGGAAACGTCGTGAAGAGTTGTATCCATTGCCACATGATCGGCGACGCGATGCGAGATTACTACCGTTCTGAGCAAGGTCGACTTCCTGATCAGTGGCTCTATCCCTATCCACACCCCAAAACCCTTGGTTTGATCCTCGACCCCAATCAAAGCATCCTCGTGAAGCAAGTCATCGAAGGAACACCCGCCGCATTGGCTGGTTTTCAAGTCGGCGATCAAATTGCTACCTTCCAAGACCAAGCAATTCTATCGATTGCCGATGTACAGTGGGTCTTGAATAGTGCATCGAATGACGGAGCGATTATTCCGGTGAAAGTGAATCGCAATCAGGCTACGGTTTCAATTACCTTGAAACTGGATGCAGCCTGGAAGACGCGTGAAGACATTGCATGGCGTTCATCGAGCTGGCCACTCCGTCAGCGAGGGCTCGGTGGCATGGTGGTGAAACCTGCGACCGACGAAGAGCGAGCGTCGCTGGGTATTCCTGCGGACAAGATGGCATTGGTTGTTCAGCATGTTGGCAATTTTGCACCGCATGATCGAGCGAAGAAAGCCGGGATGCTGAAAGGTGATATCGTTCTGGCATACGACGCTCGAACGGACCTCATGCGCGAAACAGATCTATTAGCCTACTCCATCAACTCGGTCCCTGTCGGCAAAACGGTGGAACTTCGAATTCGTCGCGGCAACGAAGAGAAAACGCTCCAAATTGCGACGGCGAAGTAAAATGAGCGCAGGTGCGAACGTAGACAATCGGTGCACTACGTCGGATATACCCAGGGTGCGCGATACTCACGCCGAAGCAATTTGTTCGCGGCTTCGTCGTTGATGCATTGCTCTTTCTCACCATCCCATTGGATGCTTCGACCTAACTTCAACGACAGCATTCCGAGCAAACTCGCGGTCGTCGCTTGATGACCTATTTCGATATCGCACGTTGGTTTACGCCCCGTTTCAATACTCTCGATGAAATCCGCCCAGAGTAGTTTGATACTGTGGCCGTCCGGTTCTTGAAGTTCTGCCGCTTGCTGAACGATGGGCTTGTTCTTTTCCGACGGATAAAAAGTCCAGCCATCGCGCCATCCCATGTGAAAAACCCCTTTCGTGCCGTAGAAATAACATCCGATCGAGTGTTTCTCGCTGGCATTGTTGGCGAATTTGCGATGCTCCCAAGTGACGGTCAGATCATCGAAGGCATAGGTCGCGACCTGCGAATCAGGCGCGTCGGTCGTTTGGTCATGATCATTCAAGATTGCGGGACCTTTAATCGGACGACCGCCGGTCGAATAAACTTGTTTCGGCGATTTCTGACCAGACCACCACAGGACTTGGTCAAGCCAATGAACGCCCCAATCGCCAAGCGTTCCATTGGCGAAGTCTAAAAAGTTTCGAAACCCACCCGGATGAATCAAGCGATTGAATGGCCGCATCGGAGCTGGACCGCAATACATATCCCAATCGAGCCCATCAGGTACTTTGCCATTCGGCTTAGGCGATTCCACTCCACCGCCGCCGTGGACAAAGATACGGACCATACCAATTTTGCCGACGTTGTCGTTATGAAGGAACTTCATCCCCGAAACGTAATGCGGGCCAATACGACGATGCAATCCGACTTGTACGATTCGCTTGGCCGCTTGCGCGGCGTTTAATACGGCTCGGCTCTCACCAATGGTGTGACCGGTTGGTTTCTCAAGAAAGACGTGTGCTCCTTTCTCGATGGCTGCGATCGAATTCAATGCGTGCCAGTGATCCGGCGTCGCAACGATCGCAATGTCGACTTGTTCTTTGGCGAACAGTTCACGATAGTCGGTATACACGTTGGGAGCGTTGTTGGAGACCGATTTCACTTCTTCCAAACCTGTTTCAAGCGCATCGCGGTCGACATCGGCTAGGCCTACCACTTGGCAGTTGCCGGCAGCCATGGCTTCTTTGAGAATATTCTTTCCCCACCAACCCGTCCCGATCAGGGCAACACGATACGTATTGGTTTTCGATGCGGCTCGAATGAAAGGAGCTGAATGGGCAACTAAACCCGTCGCGGCGGCTTTGGCAAACGTTCTTCGATGGATCATCGGTGGGGCCTCATCGTGAGAGGAATAGGAGGAATAAGCATATAAGAGCTGGCGGTCGGTAGGCACCCTCGATTGTAAAACAATTGTTCTGAATTGTTTACAGGCTAGAGCATTTTGATTTTTCATATAGCCATTCGGAAAACGGGGTCAGGTACCAAAAGTGCAAAGCACCCGAAGGGCCGTTCCGGCTTTTGGTACCTGACCCCGTT
>JANOAI010000431.1:0-21907 GCA_031411055.1 Pirellulaceae bacterium | reverse complement strand
AGAGTCTCGTCGTGATAGGCTTTTGCGGTTTCTGGATCGAGCGACAATCGGAATTGCTCGTTCCAATCGAAGCCGAATCGAGCTCGTGACAAAGCGTCATCGCGGTCTTGAGCCCCCGGTCGTTGTCGTGCAACGTCGGCCGCGTGGGCGGCAATCTTATAGGCGATGACGCCTTGTTTGACGTCTTCTCGATTGGGTAAGCCCAGGTGTTCTTTGGGCGTTACGTAGCAAAGCATGGCGGCACCACTCCAGCCAGCCATCGCAGCTCCAATGGCGCTCGTAATATGATCGTAGCCAGGGGCAATATCGGTAACCAACGGTCCAAGAACATAGAACGGAGCACCGTGGCAAACTTCGATTTGCTTCTTAACGTTCATATCGATTTGGTGCATCGGGATGTGGCCAGGACCTTCGACCATGACTTGTGTCCCTTTTTCCCAACCTTGAAGGCAAAGCTTGCCGAGTACGTCGAGTTCGGCGAATTGAGCTTTGTCGCTGGCGTCCGCAATCGACCCGGGGCGTAATCCATCACCAAGACTCCACGTCACATCGTACTGACGCATAATGTCGCAAAGATCGCCAAAAGATTCGTAGAGTGGATTCTGCTTTTGATGAGTCATCATCCACTTGGCGATCAACGATCCGCCGCGGCTAACAATCCCCGTCACGCGATTGACGGTCAGATGAAGATGCTCCAACAAAAGCCCGCAGTGGATCGTCATGTAGTCGACCCCTTGTTTGGCTTGATGTTCGACCATATCGAGGAAGTGCTGTGGCCGCATGTCTTCGATGTTGCCACCCAACTCTTCGAGCATTTGATAGATCGGGACCGTCCCAATCGGAACTGGCGATTTGGCAATAATCTCTTTGCGAATGTTGTCGATGTCTTTGCCGGTCGACAAATCCATGACGGTGTCCGAACCAAAGTGGACGGCGGTATGAAGTTTTTCGAGCTCTTCTTCGACGTTGCTGGTGACGGCCGAGTTGCCAATATTTGCATTGATCTTGCACTTAGCCGCGATCCCAATGGCCATAGGCTCAAGCACGCCTTGCAAGTGGACTTTGTTCGCTGGAATCACCATACGGCCGGCCGCAACTTCGGCTAGGATGGTTTCGACGGGAAGTTGCTCTCGTTCGGCCACGAACTTCATTTCCGGGGTTACATCACCTGCTCGAGCCGACAAAATTTGGGTGGTCACTAGAACGATTACTCCTCGAACGAAAACAAAACCAGTAACAGAATGGGGATGCGCCGCTCCGCCAATTCAACCTCCAAGTGTATCCGCTAAGCTTCGCTAGAGTAGTCCTAGATTGCTGGATTTCTCGGCAACTTTGTAATCCAACTTTGAACCCCCGTTGGTCGATTTGGTCGCTTTCTTGACGTTTAGCAGTCGATGGGTTCTACTTATGCTGAGGTATTCACAATGACTTTGGAAGCAATGATCGACTCACTTTCACGGCAAGATCAGCTTGTCGCCAAGGAGTTGCTTTGGCAGCGCATCACTTCTGGTCCTGAGCCGACACTACCCCCGGATTGGCACAAAGAAGTTGTTGCTGAACGCGCTTCGCGTTTAGAAAGCGGAACGGCGCAGCTAGTCGATTGGGATGTCGTCTAGTTGTTTGCGATGACGTCTGGCTTCGATTCCCGTAGGGTGTGGTCGAGTCTTCGAGACCCACCAGCTTTCCAGATCGGTGGGTCTCGTAGACTCGACCGCACCCTACCTCCCTTCAACCATTTCGAACGTTGCTCGGTTTTAATGAGAGTCGACTGGGCTTGGCATTTTGCTCCCCGTCTTTGCAGTAATCGTCCACTGAAGAGTCATTGATGGGTCTGTTGATCAAGGGTGTTGAAGGTGACTTGGCGAGCGCGCGGGCAGGGGCGATCGCGATTGGAAATTTTGATGGTGTTCATCGGGGGCATCGAGCGCTTTTAGAACGACTACAAAAACTGGCTCATCAAGTCGAAGGGCCAGCGGTCGTCCTGACGTTTGATCCGCCGCCGATGAAGTTGTTGCGACCGGACTCAACTCCACCGTCCCTGACGTGGATGGAGCGTCGAGCCGAAATCCTTTTTTCGCTTGGCATTGATGTCCTCTGTGTCTACGCAACCGACGATTCCCTGTTGAAATTGGAACCAGAGGCCTTTTTCAAGCAAGTCTTGGTCGACAAATTCGAGGTCCGAGGAGTTGTCGAAGGGCCAAACTTTCGATTTGGAAAAGATCGCCGTGGCGACGTGGATTTGTTGATGGAACTATGTAACCGACGAAATGTTCGGCTTTCCATTGCAAGTGCTCAATCGGACGATGGCGAGTGGATCTCGAGCTCGCGTATTCGATCGCTCATTCGCGAAGGCGATTTAGCATCCGCCAATCGATTGCTCCTTGAACCCTATCGTATATGCGGAGTTGTAGCCAAAGGCGAGGCGCGCGGACGGACGATTGGGTTTCCTACCGCCAATCTTGAATCGATCCCAGTGCTGCTTCCACCGAACGGAGTATACGCGGGTCGAGTCATGCTCGATGGGCAACGGCTAGCAGCCGCGATTCATATCGGCCCCAATCCAACATTCGGGGAGACGGCTCAGAAAGTCGAAGTGCACTTGATCGATTATCAAGGGGATCTCTATGGTCGAAACTTGGAAGTTGAAGTCCTCGAGCAGATTCGGGGTATTAAGAAGTTCTCGGGGGTCGAGGAGCTAACGGAGCAACTTCGACTCGACGTCGACAAAACGCGTCTGATTTCTACTTGAGCTCTTTAAAACTAAACCAGCTCAGGATCCCTAAAACGATGCTTGAAAGAAGCATGACAATATCCAGGCTAATGTCCATCTTCTTGAAAGGTGCCAGCGCGCTCATCCCGGCTAGTCCAAAGACTAGGTCCATGAGAAAGATGAGGGCAATAAGGCCAGCCACGACCAGCCCAGTAAGGCACAACAGCTTTGGCATCAAGATCCTCGGAGAGTGTCACGGAAAAACTCCGTTTCCGGACGCAATTCCAAGCGGCTAGTATAGTTGAAGTTTGGGCCATGTCATCCGTGGCTCCTAGCCCAATTTTTTTTCATGCGAAGCCATGATTTTCCCAAGCAAATGACAGCTACAACCGCTACAAACCGACTCCCAGCAGGCCGTTTTCTGCGATCCAGCATGCCGGTTACCGAGCGCTGGATCTATCTGGACCACGCGGCCGTAGGGCCACTGCCAAGGCCGACCGCTCAGGCTATTGCGACCTATGTACAACAAGCGGAACAGGAAGGGGATACCGCCTGGCCGCAATGGGCGAAGGGGGTCGAGGTCTGCCGGCAGCGAGCTTCAAGGCTGCTCCATTGCGAACTTTCTGAAATTGCTTTGATCCCCAACACGACGTACGGAATCAACCTTATCGCCAATGGCCTTCGATGGCGGCCCGGCGATAATCTTGTCGTACCGTCCAACGAGTTCATCAGTAATCTTTTGCCATGGCGACTACTTGAAAATCGAGGCGTCGAAGTTCGTTGTATCCCGGGCGACGATGACATGCTCATCGATCAACTTCTGAAAACCATGGACAGTCGAACGCGGTTGGTCTCGCTGAGTTGGGTTCACTATTTGACAGGATATCGCGCTGACCTCGCGCGTGTATGCGAAGCGGTTCATGCCAATGGGAGCTTGTTCATGGTCGATGCCATTCAAGGACTCGGCGCATTCCCGCTCTCATTAGGCGACATTCCAATCGATTTCTTAGCCGCCGATGGTCACAAATGGATGCTCGGTCCCGAAGGAGCTGGCCTGATGTTCATTCGTCAAAATCAACTCGATGCGTTGGAGCCAATTATGATGGGCTGGGGAAGCATTGAGCAAGCTCACAAGTTTGATGCGACGGAAATGCGGCTCAAGAATTCTGCTTCGCGATATGAAGGAGGGTCAGCCAACATGGCAGGGTTGCTCGGCTTTTCGGAAAGCCTCGAAGTACTTCTCCATTCGGGGTGCCATGATCCAGGAAGCTGCTTTGCAGATAGCATTCTGGAACTTGGCATGCAACTTGAACAGAAGCTTCGGCGTCTAGGAGCAAATGTTGCTCGTCATCCAAGCCAACTCCGGCAATCCGGGATAGTCAGTTTCACACTTCCCAACCAAGACAGCATGCTCGTCCGCGCCAAGCTCTTGGAGCAAAAAATCGTCCTCAGCGTTCGCCACGGCAAACTTCGAGCCGCGATTCATGCTTACAATACGGAGAGCGAAATTGAACAACTGATCGCCATTTTGGCTTCTGTGTAGGACCTTTTTAGGAAAATTCTATGTCACCGTCCGGCGATTCGTATGGCAGTGATGCGGGACAGTACAACCCTTATGCGGGTGGAACGTCTGGCATGGCTTCACCATTAGGTGCTCCCGATCTTGCTTTCAACAGTGACCGCCCTTTCCCGACAGCCGTTACGATTATCGGCATCCTTTTTTTAGTCTTCGGTATTCTCGGACTGTTGGCTGGAACGATGGGTCTTATTCAGTTCGCGTTTTTGCAATTCATGCCAAGCAACAGTTCGGATCCTATTTCTACCGGAATGAATAAAGCAATCCGACAAGCCGCACCCATTCACATCGTGAATGGACTACTCAATCTTGGTCTATCGACATTCATGATTATCTCATCGGTAGGACTTTTGAAAAAGCAACTCTGGGGAGCCAAGCTTGGTACGACCGTTGCTATTTCGGCAATTATCTACAAACTGATTGAAAGTGTGGGTGGGTGGTATGCACAGTGGATCATGATGGAGCAAATGCAAAACAATATGTTTGGATCTTCGCCCAATGTAGATCCAACGATGATGCGATGGATTGTTCTTGGCGGGATGGCCGTTGGTTTTGTAATCGTTGCCGTGCCGCTCATGATTTTCTACGGTTGGGTTGCCTACTATCTTCGACGCGACTTGACACGAGCTCATTTTTCTTCCTCGTCCACGACTCCGGGCTTCTAGAACCATGCCTAATTCCTTGCTTTCGCCGCGACGCGCTGTCTACACGGGATCCTTTGATCCGATTACGTTAGGACATCTCGATATTATCGAACGGAGCTCGCGTTTGTACGAACAGGTTATTGTGGGGATTGGCGTCAACGCCACCAAGAGCCCGCTCTTCTCCGTCGAAGATCGATTGCGATTGGTCAAGAAAGTCGTGTGCCATTTGGACAACGTCGAGGTCGAAGCCTTCGATGGTTTGGCGGTCGACTTTGTACGCAATTCAAAAGCGTGCGTTATGGTTCGTGGCGTACGTCCACTGACCGATATCGCAAGCGAGTTTACGATGATGATGGCCAATCGGCAGTTGGACGGCGCTATCGAAACGGTCTTTCTCATGGCCGATGAAGATTACGCTCACGTTTCCAGTACGCTTATTAAGCAAATCGCTGCCTTGAGCGATGGGTCTGCTCTCGGGAAATTTGTTCCCCAAGAAATCATCGAACCGCTTGTAGAAGCCATGCATCGGCGAAGCGAAGGCGATCCGACCGCTCGAGGCAGTGCCGACGGATGATCGTTTCGTTAGTCTGAATCCTGCATTAAGCCTTCAGAGCGTGCCACGTAGAGCGCAGCCACAATGTCGGCGGTCGAATTCAACGTTGTTCGGCACATATCGAGAATGCGATCCACGCCAAGAATAATGGCGATTCCTTCGCTCGGAACGTTAACCGTGTTCAGAACCAAAGCTAGCAACGGCAACGAGCCTCCGGGCACTCCAGCCGCACCCACTGCCGTCAATACAGACAGGATCACAACGATCAACTGGCTGCCAAACGAAAGGTCCACGCCGAAAACTTGGGCCAGGAATACGACCGTGACCCCTTCGAATAATGCGGTTCCGTTCATGTTCATGGTAGCCCCGAGCGGTAACACGAAACCGGCTATCGATGGGGGTATTCCCATCTCTTCTTCGGCCACTTTGATCGACGTTGGAAGGGTGGCACTGCTCGAACTGGTCGAGAAAGCCGTAATCATCACCGGTTGCGCTTTTCTAAAAAACTTCATCGGGCTGTAACGAGCCAGCGTTGCGAGAAGAATCGGCATGACGACGAACATTTGAATCGCCAAGCCGATCAAAACGACGGCAACATACCAAACCAACGTTAGCAAGAAGCCATAACCGAACTTGGCTGTAATCGAAAAAATCATCGCAAAGACGCCGTACGGCGCTAACTTCATCGCCCAGCCAATAATCACGATCATTAAGTCATTGATCCCTTCCAGAACACGCTGAATCAACGACGCATGGTCGGGATTGATCTTGGTCATGGCTACGCCAATGAACAGCGCAAAGCAGATCACGGCCAGCATGTCCATCTCGACTAATGCTTTTAACGGATTCTTGGGGACGATATTGATGAACGTTTCGATTCCAAAGGTGGTCGAGGCTTGAGCTTTCTCGGAAGCTTCTTTCTGAAACTCCTTCTGCAGTGCGATTCGCTTCTCTTCGCTGATACCTGTTCCCGGTTTGACAGTGTTGACCAGAATTAGCCCCAGCGTGACGGCTGCCGTCATCGTGAGAAGAAAAAAAGTAAACGTCTTTAGCCCAATCCGGCCGAGGTCTTTGCCTCCACCAAGCTGAGCGACCCCTAGCGCTAACGAAGAAAACACCAGCGGGATGACCGTCAAAAAGAGCATCCGTAGAAAAATCTTACCGATCGGATCGAGAACATAGGTGATGATTGAACTTAACCATACGGGCGGCTTCCCGTTCGTGACAGCGTTTGCAATCGATCCAAGAATTGCCCCAAAAACTAACGCGATTAAGATTTTCGTATGGAGCGGAACACCGCGTTCGGGGGTCGTTGAATTCATTGAGAATCGCGTCCAAGGGTAAAGAGAATCATAAGTCTGCCTTGTCGTATCCGCTGGTATGAAACGAGCGAAGTCCTTGTAGGGCAGGTAACCCCTAATAGTGTACGCGAAATCATGTAGGCGCGAGCCGTTGCGATATTCGTTTTCAGTTTTCCACTCCGGATTGCATTAAGCTTAAAATAGTCGGCTAGTTACTCGCACATTCCACAACCTGCGGAACTCCACTATTTCGCTTTCTTAGCCGAGAACAGGTAACCGAGATCATCCAGAAAGGAATAAATCACGGGGACCGCAATCAAGGTTAAGACCAACGAGAGAGTTTGACCGCCAGCGGCCAATACGGCAATCGAACGACGTTCTTCCGCGCCCGGGCCATTCGCGATCAGCAACGGCAACATGCCCGCAACGAACGCGATTGTGGTCATCAGAATGGGGCGCAAGCGATCGCGGTTGGCTTGCATGATCGCGTCGAGGCGATTCATCCCCTTCGATCGAAGCGCATTCGTATGATCGACTTGAAGGATGGCTGCTTTTTTGACAACACCAAACAATACAAGAACACCGAGTGCCGAATAGACGTTTAGCGATTCTCCGCCCCAATACAAGCTCAGCAATCCAAACGGAACTGCGAGCGGAAGAGTCAGCAAGATCGTAAGCGGGTGAATCAGATGCTCAAACTGAGCTGCCAGCACGATGTACATAAAGACAATCGATAGGAGTAACGTCCACTTAAACTCGGTAAGCGTCCGATCAAGCTCGCGTCCACGGCCAAGGACGCGGACTTCGAAACCCTCGGGAATTCCGATCTCGTCCGCAACCGCCCGCAGGGCTTCAATTCGATCGGCCAACGCATACCCCGAAGCGATGTTGGCGCGAACGGAGACCATTCTTTGTCGATCCAATCTGTCAATTCGTGCCGTTGCGTCCTTGAACTCAAAATTGATCACATTCTCGATACGCGTTAGCGCCGTTGGGCTCTTTTGACCGGCATTGGAGCGCTGCATGGCGGCGACTAGGGGAGCTGCCGGATTAGCGCGAACGTACAACTGCGAAATCGATTCGGTATCTCGACGATCGATCCCGACTAACCGCAACTCCACATCGTAAGCATCATCAACCGTCGCATCGCGATAACGCGAAACACGATCATCGCCACCCACGGCGACGCGCAAAGTATCAGCGACTTCTTGTACCGAAATTCCGAGCGAAGCCGCTCGTTCACGATCGATGTCGACGAGCAATTCGGGTTTGTCGAGCCGGAGGGTGAGATCCACGTCAACAATGCCCGGGATTTCCGCCGCCTTCTTCCTAACTTTCTCGCTGAACGTTGCCAATTTCCCAATATCCGGGCCCGTGATGGAGAAATCAACATCGACTGGTGGTCCCTGACGAAGCGATGAAAGATTTCGAACCGATACGCGAACATCGGGCGTTCCCGCGATGGCTTTGCGAACATCAAGCATCTTTTGTTGTTGAGAAAAGTTGCCTTCGAAGGCCAGTGAAGGCTTGCCTTGAAGGAGAGCATGCCAAAATCGCTTCACCGAAACGGTCCGTTCTTTTGCGTCTTGCAAACGGACAAAGATACTCCCAGAATTGATGCTGCCAGTCCCTCGTGAACCAATCGTTGTGAGGGTAAATTCGATTCCAGGGATGGATTGTATTTTACGCTCGACGACCTCCAATGCTTGATTCATCGTTTTTATCGTCGAGCCCTCTTTGGCAACCACGCCGACTTCGAATTCTGACTCATCAACGTTGGTCGGAATGTAGTCCTGCTTGACGAGACCATAGAGCGGAATATTGGCTAACGTTACCCCGATACACAAAAGTAGCGACAACCATCGGTACTGCATCGATAGTCGCAAACAGCCCATGTAGGACCATTCAATCCAGCGATAAAAACCTCGACGCGAATTTGGCGACAAGTTATTGTCTTTGGAGGGTCGGAGCAATCGGCTGCACATCATGGGGGTCAAGGTAAAGCTGACCAACATGGAAACCAAGATTGCAACGGTTGCCGTCACGCCAAACTCGAAGAGCATCCGTCCCGTGACACTCGACAAGAATGAAACGGGCAGGAACACAATCACCAGCGACAGGGTGGTTGCCAGGACGGCCAAACCAATCTCGCGTGTTCCTTCGATGGCAGCGGCGTAAGGATCCATCCCTTTTTCTTCGATACAGTGAAAGACGTTTTCTAAGACAACGATCGCATCGTCAATCACAATGCCGACCATTAATACCAACGCCAACATCGTCATATTGTTGAGGGTGAAATCGAAAGCTTTCATAAAGGCAAACGTCGCGATGATCGAAGCCGGGATCGCCACTGCCGCGATAAACGTCGACCGCCAAGATCGCATGAACAATAAAACGGTTAAACAAGCAAGGATTGAACCTGAAACGAGATGGCCTTCGATCTCATGAAGGGCTGCGAGAATATAACGAGACTGATCTTGGATGACCGTGACTTCGATGTCTTCCGGGAGGAGTTTTTCACATCGCGGGAGGAGCTTCTTTACCGCTTCAATTACCCGCACAGTGTTCTCGCCCGACTGTCGTTGAACTTGAAGCACGACCGCCGGTTTCCCGTCGAATCGAGCCATGGTGCGGGCCTCTTTGGTGCCGTCGAGGACTTCTCCAAGATCGCCAAGCCGAATCGATTGCCCGTTAATCGTGTCGATCACGAGTTCGGGAAATTCACGAGCATCGGGGACGCGGCCAAGTGTTCGCAAAGTCCGTTCGCGAAGTCCTTCATCGACACGTCCGCCGGGCACTTCCGAATTCTGTCGCAGTAACGCGTCGCGAACTTGAAGGATCGACATTTGATAAGCGGCCAAACGCTTGGCGTCGATATTGATTTGGACCGCACGCTGTGCGGCTCCCGCGATCGATACTTGACCAATTCCAGGTGACGATTCAATAACGTTCTTCACAAAGCGATCGGCGAAAAAGTAAAGTTCGCGAGGCGATCGTGGGCCGGAAACGGCCAAGGTCATAATCGGAGACGACTCCGTATCTTCCTTGCGGACTAAAGGCGGGTCGACGTTCGGAGGCAGACGAGCGAGGACACTTGCAATCGCATCCCGCACGTCCTGAACCGCCGCATCGGCGTTCCGATCCAGCGAGAAAGTAATGAAAACGATCGATGCTCCATCGCTCGAAATCGACCGCAGCTCCTCGATTCCCGAAACGGTTGCGACGGCATCTTCGATCACCTGTGATATTTCGGATTCGACTTCTTGCGATGCCGCCCCTGGATAGGTTGTTCGAATTTGAACGGTCGGCAGATCGGTGCGTGGAAAGCGATCGACGCCAAGTTGAGGAAATGCGACCATCCCAGCGACGATCAAAGCCGTAATGATCATCAGAGCGAAGACCGGACGTTTTACGCAGATTTCGGCGAGCCAGTACATCTTTTAGATATCTACTCGCGAGCTTTCTTCTCGAATTTACCCATTCGTCCATCATTCCCTTGCAAAAGAATCATGTCATCTGGTTGCAAGCCTTCCATGATTTCACACTGACTATCTTCTTGTCGCCCCAGTCGCACAACCTGCTCACGAATGGTTTCGTTGTCGATCTTCCAGACTTTGTCGACACCGGCGAATCGTACGAGGCAACTCAATGGAACCACAATCGCTTTTGAATCCGGTTCGAGAATAACCTCCCCTTCCGTGAAGAGTCCTGACCGCAAACTTTGATCCGCGTTTTCGATCAATGCTTCAAACGTCAAACTACGGCTAAGGGGATCCAAAGCCGGACTCACCCGAGCAATCTTCACGACGAACTCTTGCTGGCTCAAGTCGATTCGTAAGCGGACCTCTTGTCCAACTTTTAGCTGATGAGCATAGCGTTCTGGAACCGCGCCGCGAAATCGTATTGGGCTAAGACGAGTTAAGGTGAAAAGAGTCTGCCCTGGCTGGACGTACGTCCCAACGGCCACGTCACGGTTTTGGATCTGCCCTTTGAACGGGGCAGCGACCACCGTATCGACCAAGTTTTGTCGTGCGAGACCGAGTTGCGATGTCTGAGCTGCAATCAGAGCCAGCTTTTCACGAACACCATTTTGCGCCGAAGTGAGACGAGCAGCCGCGACGCGCTCCGCTGCTTCCGCAACTTCGACATCGGTCGCGCTGATCGCGTTTTGTTGGGAAAGCCGTCTCATCCGCAGGACGGCTTGTTCGGCTTCTTCCCAAATAGCTCGTGCTTCGCGAACCGGGGCAGCGTTCTCTGGATTCAGCTTTTCAAGAGAGTCGCCTTCTCGCAGTCCGACGGCCGCGCGTCCCTGCTGAAGCTGAGCTTCGGCTTGGCTCACGAGAAGTTTGAACTGGGAATCGTCGATCGTCACCATCGGCGAACCGAGTTCAATGGAATCGCCAAGATCAACGTGGACTTGCGTCACACGGCCAGCGACTTTCGCGCCGATCGAGGCGACTTCGTCGGCCACAAGGCTCCCTTGGACACGGACCTTTTTGGGCCAGATTTGCGGTTGAACGAGGAATGTTTCACCTCGAACGATCGAAACGGGACGTTCTACCTTCCCATCCCGCTTGGGTTCGGAAATTTTAGAGCAACCGAGCACGACTGAAATCGAGATAAATAGGGCAAAAATGGGGCGAGTGTAGGGCAAGGGATTTACTGGGCTAATCGGTAGGGAAAAATGCGGTACTGGACGGAAAACGATGCGGCGGGGATGCCTTCTGGCGCTAAAACCAAGCAGCCTTTATTTTGATTCCGACAACTCGGCTCGGCAATGAATTAACCCACCAAACCTGCCCCCGACAGCAAGAATCGGGGGTTTTTCGCATTTTTTGTTTAGAATAAACGATGCACATGGAAATTTCCGTTTTTTCTCAGGGAGCCCTGCAATCCAAGTGACTATTCAAACGTAACCAGGCGACAACCTGAACTCAATGACGAAGGAAACGATGACCAGCGTGCCACTCACCGCGAACGCCCTGGATTGGGGTGAGCTGCTGGCACGCCATCGTAGTTGGCTTGGCACAGTCATTCGAGCCCGTTTGTCGGATGCGTCTGCCGTGGAAGATTTACTCCAGGAAGTCTCCATTGCAGCCCTCCGACAAACCAATCGACCCGAAAGCGAAGAAAAAGTCGCCCCGTGGTTGTATCGAATCGCTGTTCGCAAAGTCATCAACTACCGCCGTCATCTCGGACGCCGAAAAAAATTGCTCGACGGCTTCGTCTCGGAACGGGGCGAAGCTGCTGGACTAGAGAAATCGGCACCTGGTGACTGGTTATTGAAACAAGAACAAGTTGGACAAGTCGCCCACGCGATGCGTGGGCTGGATGCTGGTGACCGACAAATCCTCATGCTGAAGTACACCGAAGGCTGGGGGTATCGCGAACTGGCTGAGCATTTAGGAACGACGGTAAAGACGGTTGAGTATCGTTTATTGAGAGCGCGTCAAGCTTTACGCGACGCGATGTCGAAGAACCATGGAACCACTTGAACTACAACGATTAATCGATGGCGAGCTAGACGCTCACGAGCGTCGTCGCCTCTTGCAACGCTGCGATGAAGAACCGCCACAGTGGCGAACGCTTGCATTGTCTTTACTCGAAGAACAATCCTTCCGAAAGGAAGTGGCGTGGTTTGCGAACGGGACGGCGGCTAACGAACCGATTGAATCCATTACGATTGCTTTGCCGACCAATCCGAAAGACGCGGCTACGTCAAATAGGAAACATGCATGGGGACCATTGGCGTTAGCCGCATCGCTCTTGATTGCCGTTGGTTTTTTCACCGGATATGGATTGAACTCGATCAGCCCAGAAGCCGCGAATCCATCGACCAACCCCATGAACACGGCGTTGGCCACCGGTTCGTCAAACAAGGTTCAAGCAAAACCTGAAGCCAGCCCTAGCGGCCCAATCAACGCAACATTTCCATCGGACCAACCGCGGGCGGTTGGTGAATTGCGATTTGTTCGCGATGAGTCAATGCCGAAGCAATCCGAGCAAGTCGGCGTCCCAATCTATGAAGTGCGCCCCGATCACATTCAGCAAATGATGGAGCAACAGTTGCGTCAGATTAGCGAATGGAATCGGCAAAACAGGAAACGCGGTGTACAAATCGATTGGCAGCCAGAGATGCTCGAAAGCCAGTTACCCGACGGTCGGGCGGTGGTAGTCCCCATCAATCAATGGAACGTCCGATCGATCGGACAATAAAGTTTGTCGTATCGAGAGGTGCCAATCGATACGGGTTCCTTGATCACTGACTTTTTAAATTGCACATTTCGAAGTTGTTCATTTTGGAGGGCCGAAGGCTCGAAACAACCTATGCCGGTGGCGATAGCCACCGGACTACTGACTCTCCACCGACTTAAGCCCTGAAGGGGCGATACAAGGCGAGGTGTATCGCCCCGCCGGGGCTTGGCATGACGTAAAGATTTCACTCAAGGAAACGAAGATCATGAATATATCAGTGCGTACATTTTCGCAAAACTTACCAACCGCCAAGCTCTTCAAGCTAAGTATCATCGGCTTGTCGATAGGTATGGCTGCCGCCGTTTGGGCAGACGATGAGAAATCCGAAGCAAAATCAAGTGCTTCTTCATCTGCGGAATCGTCATCGAAGAAGTCGTCGAACTCGAAAATCGAAGTGAAAGTCATCGAGGAACGCGACGCAACCGATTCCGACAAGGCTCCGAAGCGGAGTTCAACGCATTCGTTTTCAGTGCAAGGTAACCGCGCCGAATCGGTCGAAAAAGCCATCGACGAAATTGAAAAGAAACTGAGTGAAAGCAAATTGCCGAAACATCTGTTGGATCAGGTCATGGAAGCATTGCGATCCAAATCATCTGTCCATGGACAGGCAACCGTCATTATAAAGAAGGGCAAAGAAGACGAACCTCAATTCTATACGTTTCAATACCCCAATTTTATGCCGGATTTCGTCTCGCCGAACGTGAAGTCGAGTCTCTCCAAAGCCATCGAGCAGGCCATTGATGAAGAAAAACTCGAGCCAGAAGTTGCTCAGCGATTGAACAGGAAGCTTCAGTCGGCTATCGAGAAGATCGGAAAATTTCCCGGTGCTCCAACATCCCAGTACCGCCTAGGAATACAGCTCGGCTCAATTGAAAAACGATCCCAGGCCGAGGAAAAGGAAGAACCAGGAATCAACGTTGACGCCGTATTCGAGGATTCGCCAGCCGCACAAGCTGGAGTGAAGGCTGGTGATCGCATCATCTCCGCAAATGGAGTAACGATCCATGCACCGGAAGAGCTTGTGGAAATGGTTCAAGCGGCTGGTGAGAACGATAAGTCTATCGAGCTAATTATTGTCTCGGATGGTACCGAGAAAACGCTGAGCATTAAACCCAACCAGACACCGGCTGTCGATTTCAGGATGCCGCAGCTAAACGGATTGAACCCTCAGGCATGGCTCGTCCATCCTCAAGGATGGAACGGCATGGTTCCCGGCGGACCAAACTCACAATGGCAAGTTACGCCACAGCACGAGAAAGATTTGAATTCATTTCGTGAACGGTTGGAAGCGACTCTTGAAGCTGGCCGAACCAAACAAAAAGAATACATGAATAAGTGGGCCGAAGCTAAAGAACGGGCTGAAAAAGAAGCCATGAGCAAGCCTGGTAAGAACGCCAAGTCATCAAAAGGTGAGCTGCAACAAGAGAAGGCTGAAACCGACAAAGTGAACCTGGAAAAATTGAAAGAACTCGAAGAAGAAGTTGCTGAAATCAAATCGATGTTAAAGCAGCTGATCGAGAAAAAATAACGATCGTCTACGACTTCTCAAAACAATCGGTCCCCTTCTCAATTCGAGAAGCAGAATGTTGAAGAGGACATCACTCGACACTATATGTCCAACACTTTCATCAGATCCTTGACGCCGATGGGTCGTGTGTTGGCGAAGATTTCTCCCGCTTCGAAACCAGCCGCCATGCCGGCAGTCATTGCCAACGAGCGAACACGATCGAAAACGTGGTTCTTCTTGGGTGGAAACTGCGTTTTATAACAGGCGATCGATTCGAGCTTCTTCTCGAGTGAATCACCGACATCAACGGTCAATTGCGACTCGAGATTGGCGAGCGGCGATGGCTCAAACGATAAGCAAAAATAGAGTTGTCGACTAATCGTGTGCGTTGGTAAATCATCGAAGTGCTGGTCCCATTTGCTTAGCCGCGAATAGAAAATGGCCGCGTCGGTTATTTGCATTGCTTGATAGTGATCGGGCGAAGCCATGGGCGTTTTGCTTCCAAAGCCGACCACCACTTTCGGACGCCAAAAACGAAACTCCTTGGCAAGGGTAACGCGCGAATCAAAATCGTCAAACAATCGGCGGTTGGGGAGCGGCAAAATCCGACGATAGACGACACCAAGCACATTCGCGGCCGCCTTCGCTTCCTCCCAACGGGTCACAGGTTTATCACAAAGCGGCGTTGGCTCGCCATCCGTCAAATCGACGATTCCAACACGATAGCCTTGTTGACCAAGTCGATGAATCGTACCACCACATGCGATCTCTACATCGTCGGGATGAGCTCCCACGAACATGATATCTAGCGGCGTTCGGTCCGACGAAACCAAAACATCGGACCACGATTCAGTCGGTTTAAGAAAGTGCATTCGTGGGACTAGGCCTTGGTCGTCTTGATCAAAAAAGTCGGATTGGCAGACTCTAGTCGCAGTCGATCAAATTGCGGATTGGCTCTCGATACTTGAATCATCCACAGCATGGGCTCTGACTTCAGTTTTTCGCGAATAAGATTCTGCAGCGCTACAACACTCTCCATGCTCGCCACATTTGCCAATAAGCGACCGCCAGCCCGCAGTCGAGGCCATGCTGCCTCAACCAGTTCCGTTACCATCCGACCCGTGCCACCGACAAAGACCACATCGGGATCAGGTAATTTGCTCCAAGCTTGAGGAGCTTGGCCTAAAACCGGTGTCAAGTTGCGGACGCCAAAACGCTGTGTGTTCTCAACCAACATCCCATAGTCTTCGGCATCCATCTCGACAGCATAGACATGCCCTTTGTCAGAAATCGATGCCGCCTCGACGGCGACCGAACCGCTTCCTGCACCAACGTCCCAGACAATCGATTCAGGTGATAGCTCCATTTCGCTCAACGCAATGGCGCGCACTTCGGAAGAGGTAAGCAGTCCCCGTTTAGGTTTGCTCTGTAGAAACATTTCGTCTGGGTTACCAAACAACCGACGGCGGACCACATTGGTCGGTTTGTCTGGCACGCCTGGCTTGCGCACCAAAATCATCACGTTGAGCGAACCAAAACGCTGGCGCGCGATCTCAGCCGGAGTGCCGCGAGTAACACGTTCATCCGGCGAGCCAAGATTCTCGCAAACATAGATCGTGAAGTAGTCGATCCCCAATTGCACAAGGTTCTCCGCCAAAATCGCAGGCGTGACCTGCTCCGACGTAAAGAGCCCTATCTTCTCCGCCGTTCGGATACGTTCGATAACGCGATCGATCGGTTGGGTGGCAAGGTTCGTGAGGTAGGCTTCTTCCCAACTCTCTTTGACGCGAGCAAATGCCAACTGCATTGTGCTGACGTGTGGCACCACTTCAAAGCGATCTTTGCCAAGTCGATCGCATAGAAATCGGGCCGTTCCGTAGAACAGTGGATCGCCGCCAGCCAGGACGACAATTTCTTGGCTCGATTGCTTATCCAGCATCGTTGCGAGTTTTTCGAGATCGGCACCCGCCACTTCTTTCTTGGCCGAAAACGACGCCGCTTTTTCGACGAGGCTAGCGGGTCCAACGATCAAATCCGCCTGGTTCAGCTTGGCCACCGCCGCACTGGACAAGCCTTCCAGGCCATCGTCGCTTATTCCAATAATGTAAATCATCTTTGATTGTCGAACCTCGCACACGGATCTTATCTACGGATAGGTTGCCCGGGAACAGCCCTCTCCTCGCTAACGCTCGACTCTCCCAAAGGGAGAGTGAGGTTAATGCTTGTTTGAGCCTATCCCAAAACCGTTTTTCTCCCCCTCGCCCCGCTTCGGGGAGAGGGGGCCGGGGGGTGAGGGGTCAATGTTTTGGGATAGTTCCTTAACCTGAATTCTAGGTCCTTTTGACGAGATCCTCTAGACGGCAAGCCACTGTCGCATTGTCAATTAGTACGAATAGAAAGCGCTAATCTGAGTTAGCTTGGCCTTTGATGGTCCGTTGTGCGACTTCCCAGGCATTGGCCAGATGCGCAACGTATTCGGGCGGCGAAAGAAGCTCCGCTTGAACTTGCTCGACTTCAAAAAGCCATCCATCGCCATATTTGTCGACGTTGATGGCCGAAGGGTCACTCAAAATTTCAGGATTGATTCGCTGCAAAATCCCTTCGGCGGGCGAGTAAATGCCGCTTTCGGCTTTTTTGCTTTCGATAGCCCCGATCTCTTGCCTTTGCAGCACACGAGCTCCGGCTTCGATCGTAAACTCGATGAAATAGACATCTTGTAGCAGCCGTACCGCGTAAGCCGACAATCCAAAACGATAAGCATTTTCGCCGACCGGCATGGCCCACATATGATTCCGAATGTAGACCCGGTCGTTTGGAATTTCGGCTTCGAAATCGCCCATCATGAAGACCGACGACTGGCTCATGTGTAGCGAACCCCTTGATGCTCTTTTTCAAAGAAGGCTGGGAGCAGAGCATCAACGCGAAGTAGTCCGTCCATCGTTAATTCGATTCGCCCTGGCGTCAAACGTACATAGCCATCGTCAACGTATCCGTTCCAGATCGATAGCCATTGATCGACAATATTGACACCAAACTTCTTCGAAAAATATTCGGGCAGCAAGAAGCCTTTCTTAAGTTGCAAAATCATTTCGCGCACCAGCAGCTGATGTGACGAGCTTTGATAAGCTCGACTGATCGGTAGCCGATGCTGTTCCATGACGGTCGAAATGTATTCGTTCATGTCGGCAACATTTTGATAGTGAACTCCCGAGGCATGACCAAAACTTGCGATACCAGTTGCTAAAAGATCGGAGCCTTGCCATAAATTGTCACGATAACTGAAGCTGACTTTGCTTTTGTCTTTCACCACCGTGTAGGCACTGCTGATTGAATAGCCGGCGGCTTGAAATTCTTCGAAGGCGAATTGAACCCAGGCTCGTTTCGTCGGCCAATCTGCGACTGGCGATTCCTTTTGATTGCCGAGCAAGTCTTTGGAATAAACCGTATTGAAGGGAAGCTCCATCTGATAGATCGTGATACTCTCGGGCGAGAGCTCGATCGCGCGTCGGATATTCTCTTTCCAGGTATCCCATGTTTCGCCAACCATCCCCGAAATCAAATCGATATTCACATTGGGAAAGCCGGCTGCCACGATCCATTCCCAAGCTCGATGAATTTCTTTTGTCAGATGAGCACGACCGTTTTCCTCCAAGATGGAATCCGAAAAACTTTCGACACCCAGACTCAGTCGCGTGACACCCAGCTCGCGAAGTGTTTGAACTTTGGTTTCGCTCAACGTACCGGGTTCACATTCAAAGGTGACTTCTTCCGCTTGATCCCAAGAAATACTCTGTCGCAATCGATCGACCAAGCTCGTCAATTGTTTGGGCGATAGAAAGCTTGGGGTCCCTCCGCCGAAGTAAACAAAGCGGAAAGGCCGACCACCCATGATTGGCTGTTGCGAGACCAATTCGATCTCATGCGAGAGGGCCGAGACATAGCGTTCGATCTCTTCGGCGTTTACGTTGGTGAATACTTTGAAGTAGCAAAACTTACATCGTTTGCGGCAGTAAGGAATATGGAGATAAAGCCCCAGCGGAACATCGGGTTCCGGCGGCCGCTTCATAACAGAGTGAATGTCGAGAAGGTACGTCTCATTCCAGGCGGAATAGGGCGGATAATTTGAAATGAAGTAACTACCGACTTCGGTCTTTTCGGAGGTGGAGGTCATAACTTCGAGGAGAGCACCAGTTTGCGTTCGAATGCGGCTTTGGAAGCAAGCCAAAGGATGGAATCAATCTGATTCTAGTTGATTCGGTACAAAGCGTCATCCGCGAGCTTCGAAAAGAACTCGGTGCTTTTCAATAATAGCACCTCAGTCGACAAGGATTGTCGCTGTTTGCTCCTGCGAACGGTGATATTGGATTATTTCGGGGCCTCCTCTATTTCCGCCTCTTCGCTGGACCGAACCAAGTCTAATGCGTCGCCAGCCTTATTGATCGACGTAACGTGAAATTTGGCGAGAGGTATCGAAATGCCAGAGGAATTCGCGATTGAGATGTTTCCGAAATGCCAGGCTTCCATCGCATAAACCGAAAATTCGCAACGGACTCGTTTGTCAAGCGAACATGGATGGACATGATGAACAGGATGATCAATTCACGAACTTCCTTCAATCGTAAGGCGAATCCATGTCTATCATGTAAATCCATGTTTATTGCTTCTGGAGGTGCTGCGATTTTCGGAAGTTCGGCATTTCTTCATCGAGCGTTTTTTGGAGAGCCCGAAGTTTTTCTTCGATAACCATCGGCGTGTAAACGTAGTCCATTTCGCATTCGTAGCCGAAACGTGAATCGAGTTTTGCAATTTGCAACGCGTTCTTGGTTCGTTCGATTTCGTCTCGCAAAATAGCGGTCATCGAATCCAGGATCTTCATCGAGGCGGTTGAATCCACAAGCGATGCCTGAAGGTCCAGTCGTTGGTCTTCGAACTGCAAGAGTGCGTGCAAGCTTCGAAGGGTATTCTGCATCTGCTCAGCAACGAGGACTTCTTTCAGGGCAGCATTCTTTTTATCCGAAGGTGCCGACAAAGCGGCTGTTCGATACAGCCGCAATCCTTTCTCGAGCTCGTCGGCTGACAACAAAAGATATTTATCAAAAACGGGGAGGACCTTTTGCTTCGTCGCGGATTTCTCTGTCGACAATGCGCCAATGCCGGATCGAACTTGGGCATATGTCTCGGCTACATTCCTTCGGTTGGTAAAGTCGGGCATGAAGACCATCATGCGGTGGCAGAAAGGCCAAGCATCGATCATCTTGTGCCGCCACGGTGTCTTCTTGTCGTCATCCCACCATGAATGATGAAGGGTCATGATTCGAGGCGGTGGCTCTTTAAAAAACAGCGGATTGGCAACGGCATTATTCGTTCCCATCGATGGTCCCGTATCGGGTAACAATCGAATGGCTTCCGAAAAATGCTCCCAAGCTTCGACGACTTGCTGTCGTGATGGACTTCCAAATACACGCTGTGCATAGGCAAGCCATAGTTGGTCGGCTGGCAAAGAATCGGTCCAGCAGGACCAACATCGGAGCTCCGAAAAGATGTTCGGTTTGTAGCCATTGCTCCACGACTCCATGGTGCCGTCGATCGCATGCGAGGCCAGCGCATCGTAACGTTTCTGCCACTGTTGTGGGCACGGAATATACGGCAGCGTTCCAAACTGCCACGTCGCAAAACAATCGACTTTACAATACGTTTTAAGCTTGCGCTGCTTGGCTTCGGCAATCTGGGCTGCGGCGACTTCCGACGGTCCTACCTGACTAATCGAATAGTCTCGCAAGTAGCCTTTCAAGCCATCGATTTCAAACTGCTTGCCATTCTCCCATGTCAGCAATGGAACCGTATCGGGCGGGAGCAATTGAACAATGCGACGCTTGAGTTCAGCTTTCTCTGGGCGGAAATCAATGTTGTATTCCCAAGGAACGACTTCGATCGTTGGGTCCATGCGATGACATTCTTCCGCCACAATGCCGACGGCTTTTGTCCAGCCTTTCGCCCAGGCTTCGATGTCTTCATTGGTCTGATGGCCTGCGACAAATTTTTTATAGAAGAAGCCTTCCGTCAACAATACATAGCCACGAATCTCCGGAAACTGTGTCACGATATCGCGGACATGCTCGCGCAGTTGCTGCTCATTCTCGGCTTCCCCGGTGTTGTTAAAAAGGATCGGGGTATAAACGCGAATACCAAATTTAGCGGCTCGGCGAATTAGTTTCTTGAGTTCCTCGGGCTTCTGCTTACGAATCAGATCGTAGTGCGGTGGCCCTTCAACGCCATTCGGATTGGCATACCCCGAAGCGTATATGGCGTCATAGCCATCGTGAGCCAGATGGGCCAAATAGTTATCGGGCCATTCCATCCATCCAAGCCAGGAAAGGATCATCCGTGTCTGATAACGACTGTTTCGAACGGTATGAAAATCCTTCGCTAGAAAGGGACCTTCGCGTAGTTTCAATCGAGACTGAAGATGGAACAGGCCATGCATGACGCCAGCATCGTCCCAACCACAAATCTGAATTTGTTGACCATCAACACGGATTTCGTAGTCTTTGGAACGAACGAGTTGAGCTCCCAGGGATGGTTTGGTTGAATCGAAAGTTTCGAATTGAGCTTTCGTACCAACAAGAATGGCTCGCTCAAATACGCGGGCCTTCTCATGTTGTTCCACTCGATCCACATCGATTGAAATGTTCATCGAGAGCTGGAAAAATTCTTTCGAGTCCTCGACGGCGTATGTCGTGAGCGGCCCAGCATCTTGGAGATGGACGATCCTCCACTTTCCCGACTCGATTTCCGCTTCGTTGGGTTGCTTCACTGCATCGGGCGACCGCTTCAACGAGTGGATCGAGCCAACGAGAAACGTCTTGTGGTAGTCGTAGCGTTCTTCGACCGGGAGAGCCAATGCGGCTTCACGAACCAAATCATGGCTCGTGAAGATCGACTGGGATCGAAGTTGCCCACTCTGAACAACAACGATGAACACAAAAAAGAGGCAACGCATTGGATTCACGATCGACGCAGCTCCCATCAAATCAAAAACCAATTGAGCCTGAGGTCCTAGCCGATTAAGTAGATGAAAAATCGGCAGGCGCCTTTTAAACTGCGCGATTTAGACCCGAAGGGTCGGTGCAACCTATGCCGAGCTGTTAAGCCTCGGTTCCGATATCGTTTATCCATTAAGCCCCGAAGGGGTGACACAGTTCGCTATGTACCGCCCCTGCGGGCAACGCCGTAGCGGATTTTGAAAGCGGAAACAATTGGGTTTGCAAGCAAATGAGCATAAATGAGATAAGCCAGACTCCCCCAATTCTCAAACTGAAAACGATTCAGCCCGAATGGAGTCTGGCTTATGAACACGACGG
>JANOAI010000430.1:0-5639 GCA_031411055.1 Pirellulaceae bacterium | reverse complement strand
CCACCATCGCCAAGACGGTGGCTGAAGCAAGTCTGACCGTCGACGTTGTTGCGAATTATAAAAGCTGCTTGCATCCCACGCTCTTGGCGAGCGTGGCTACGTGCGGTAGCGATCAGCGAGAGGTACAAGCACTTCTGAGAATTTTTGCTTTATTATGACATCTCGATAGGTAGCTGCGTTGCGAATCCTGTAAGTTAGGAAGTGGCAATCGCCGTCGCCAGCCATTTACTTCAGTCCTCATTCTGGAACCACCGACAATTCATGAAGAACCTGACTCAACATTTTTGCTTTCTCTTACTTGCCATAGCAACCGCCGAAATTTTGCAGGCGGCAGATCGCGAATCCGATCAAGAGACTTTGCGTGTTTTTATCTTCGCAGGCCAGTCCAACATGGTGGGCTCGGATTCGAAAGCAAAGGACATCCAACGCTTCCCGCCTTTTGCCGGTTTGGAAAAGCCTCAAGACAAGGTCTTGTTCTCTTACAACATTGGACGCGAGAAGAAGCTTTCCTCGGATGGTTGGGTTACTCTGCAACCTGTCGAAAGTGTCGTCGGGCCGGAACTTAGCTTCGCTCGAAAAATTTCGCAAGAAATCACAGCCCCGATCGCCATCATCAAGTGTGCTGCTGGCGGAACGACGTTGGGAGGCGATTGGAATCCGGATGATCCAAGTGGCTTCAAGCTCTACCCACTTGCCCTGGAACTCGTTCGAACATCTCTTGCAGAGCTAGACCAAAAAAAAATCGCTTACCGGGTTGAAGGCTTCATGTGGCATCAGGGTGAGAACGACATGTTCAACAAGGAGTTCAAGCCGAACTATGGCAAGAACTTGAAGAACTTTCTCGCGAGATGGCGGCTTGACCTCAACGCGCCTGACCTGAAATTTTACATCGGAGAGCATTGCACGAAGACTATTTGGGGGATGGATAATCGCAATAATATGTATGCCATCCGGGAGGGGCAAAAAGCGGTCACGGAATCAGATTCACTTGCGGAATACATCCCGACCTCGCACGATGCAGTAGAGATCGGCCGCGAAGGAGGATTGCATTATCACTACGGAACGCTAGGACAACTCGAGCACGGCGTGAACTACGCTGACGCTTATCTGCGGACCATTGGAAAGGTGCAATCGAAGGCTCGCGCGCTCAAAGTTTGGCCTTATGAAAAGGGGAGCATGGTCAAACTATTCGTACTAGCTGGACATCGCAACATGGAGGGAGAGCGAGCTTTCACTCAAGAACTCGAGGCAATGGTTGAAGCGAAGGGAATGGCCAACGACAATGAGAAGATCGCGTTCAAATACAGCATTGGTGGCGGCTACAAGACTTCGAATGGATGGGAGCCGTTAGGCCCGGCTGGATTCTATGACACCTTCGGCCCTGAACTCAGTTTTGGAAAGACGCTGCAAGGAAAGATTTCGGATAACATCGCTATCGCCAAGTTCACCCACAGCGGTTCGCAGATCAACGACTGGACGCCACAGGGAACAGACGCGAAGGATCGGAATCTTTATAAGCCTTTCATTGCCTTCATCCAGGAGTCGATCAAGGAAATTCAGGCCAAAGGTCATGAAGTGGAACTGGCAGGGATTTTCTATCATGTGGGCGAGAACGACATGTCCTTCGGCCCCTATCGCAAGGAGGCAGCCAAGTGGTTGCAAGACACTGTAAACCAAAGCCGCCAAGACTTAGGACTACCATCGTTGAAATGGTTCGTCAGTCAACAACCGCCAACCGATGAAAAAGACCTTGGCAAGATAGATGTCACGACGAACATATCCGCCATCGCTGCCACCGATCCATCATTCATTCACATCAAGACTTTCGATCTTCCACCGCAGCCAGAAAAACTAGTCCTTACCTCAGCCGGAATAGTTCGATTGGGCGAATTGCTCGCGGAACGTTACTTGGAAAAACAGTAGCGAATCGACACCCTTCGCGGCTTGATTCGCTTGCCCTGTGCCAATCCAATTTGCTGGTGGATTTCCTCACCGTTCGAGTCTGCCGAAGCCCCGAACGCTGTTTCTAAATCCCTCCGAACATTGACACGGTGTCAAAATCGGTCATGTGCCAGTTCGGCCGCATCTCAAGACGCTCATTTCTTAGATTCGCCTTGAAGAATAGCTGGCGATGGTCCTGGAAACGTGTCAAAAACTCCAAAATTTGTGGAACCAAGCAGCGGCGGCAGTTGTATAAGCTGGCAACGAGTGAAAATCAAATTGGAGCTGCATGAACGACGAACAAATCATCGAGCGGGTGCTCAGAGGTGACGCGGATGCCTATCGCTTACTCGTCGAGCGTCACGAGCGTTCCGTGTTTGGATTCGTGCATGGAATGGTGCGAAACGTGTCCGATGTCGAGGATTTAGCTCAGGAAGTGTTTATGGCGGCTTTCAAAAACCTTGGATCGTTTGATGCTCGCCGGGCGAAATTTTCGACGTGGCTTTTGACGATCGCTCATAACCGATGCTGCAATCACCTGAAGCGGCGTTCGCAGAGATCCAGCGACATGAACGAGGTAATGAGCGGTTTACCTTCGCCGGATAAAGCGACTGCGAACCGCGAGACTTGGGATCGGCTGGATGAAGCGTTGAATAATATGTCGATCGAACAACGAACCGCCTTTATTTTGGCGGAGATTCAGCAAATTCCGGTTGCGGAAATTGCTGCCATGGAAGGGCTTCCCTTGGGGACGGTTAAGTCGAGGATCAGTCGTGCGAAGGAGCGATTGCGGCGAGAGTTGAAAGACTTGGAGTCCGCCGAGACGGATCGAATGGGAGAAGAACCGCCTGATAGGAGGACGTCTCCGTGAGCGATTGAATTTGTTGCATATTGTTGGAGTGCAGCCTTTAGGCGCGTTTGCATGACGAATACCGTGCGTGCGGCTAAAGCCTGGACTCCAGCGTGTAGTGAAGATTGTCGAGCAAAAAGAAAAATTGTCATTGTTGCTGAGCCATTTATGAATACGAACGAAACCATTGAAATGTGGTTGGCGGAGAAGCGAAAGCTGGCTCCTTCGACAAATTTTTCGCAAAGAATCATGGCGTCGGTAGAGCAGTCCGTCGCGTCGCGATCGACAGTCTCAAAAGCTTTCCCGCAACAAAGTCTCTCGACTTCGCAGAGCGTCCCGTATTGGGTCACATCGGCGGCGGTCATCGTGTGCACAATGCGCACCGCCTGCTTTCTTCAAATGCTTATCGAGCCAGCGCGTGAATACTCGGTAGTAGCGCAGAAAATGATTTCAGAGGTGCCAAATGTCGAATGAATTCTCACATATTCGTAAGCCATCCGTAGCGATGTGGCTTTCTTCGTTATGCTGTGGGCTAGGCCAGATATACTGTGGACGCGTTGGTCGTGGGTTGATAATGTATTGCATCATGATGATGTTTTGGCCGATCGTCGCGGTCATCGTTTTTCTGGGGGACTTTCGTACCGTCATGGTAGGGTTAGGTACGCTGCTTCTGGCCGGCATCGCATTCAATATTTGGTCAATGCGCGATGCAAAAGCGATCGCTCGGCAAATGGGAGCTATCGACTACGAACCACAAGAATACAACCGGCCGATCATCTATGGATTAATGATCTTTACATTACTCCCCTATGCAATTGGACTCGCGCTTTTTCTTCGAGAAAACACCTTCGAGGCTTTCTATTTACCAACTGCAAGCATGTCGCCGACGCTTATTCCAGGGGACCGAGTATTGGTGAGCAATCATAAAATCGAAACCGCTTCGTTCTCGCGAGGCGATCTCGTCGGCTTCCGCAGTCCGGGTAACCGTCGTCAATTTTTTATCAAACGCATTGTCGCATTGGCTGGAGATACCGTCGAAGTTAGAGAAGGAAACCTGCTCATTAATGGAAGTCCGCTCAAGCGAGACCCGATCCCAGAAGGCGAGAAGACGACAGCCATGAGCATGAATGATAAAAATGCAATCTACGAATCGAACGGAGACCGACGGTATACGATCTTTGTCGATGACGATGAAACAGCGAAGAGCAACGAACACGCGATCGAGCAGCAAAAGGTCCCTATCGGTTCGTATTTCTTGCTTGGCGACAATCGTAGCGAATCTCGTGACAGCCGCGAATTTGGGGCCATTCCGCATGCAGATATCGTCGGACAAGTGCTCTACAATTTCTGGCCCAGCCAGTCGTTTAGTAGATTCGGAAAAATTCGCTGATTTTTTGCAACAAACAACTAGAATGAACAACTAACTATAGGAAAGAGTGCTTCAGCAAACGTCAACATTTCGGATTCTCGGTCTTTTCTAGCTGGACAGCGCCAGGTTGAGTACGAAATTCGTCGCAAACACGTTGGAGTACAGCCTTTAGGCGCCGAGCACCTTGGATGCGCCAAAAGCGGCTAAAGCCTGGACTCCAGCGCAGACTTGGCGCTGTCCAGCTAGGTTCCGCAGAAAGTCGTACGTCGTAAAAGCTTCGTCATATAAGTTTTTGCAGTTGCTCTATTTGGCGACGAAGTCGGGATGGATGTGCAACGTTATAAGGCTCGGACGAGCTAAGCTAACTATTTCGAAAAATTGACCACATTGGAACGCTGACATGACACCCAAGGTTTATATGGTAACGCAGTGCAACAGTGTTCTGAGACTCAGCGTTTTGCTGTTGGCAACGTCTGTCTTTTCGGCCGTCGCTCCCAAGGTCGTTGCTCAACCAACTCGCCCCAACATCGTCCACATTTTGGCCGACGATCTTGGCTGGGGAAGTGTAGGGTTCAACAATCCAACGACCTACATCCAGACCCCAAACATGGATGCCTTAGCAAATGCTGGTATGAAGTTGACGCGGTCATATTCATCCACCGTTTGCTCTCCAACGCGAGCCAGTCTCATGACGGGTTTCCATAATGGTCGTGCATTTAACGACCGAAACGCCAATATCGATGCAGGACTGCGACCTCAGGATGTCACGGTCGGAAACGTATTAACCGATGCAGGATATAAAACCGCCATTGTTGGTAAATGGGGATGGGGAGCCGACAGCGCCACTTCCCCGGTGATTAACAACGCAGGAACGTTGCCAACGAATCAAGGATTTGGCGCATTCTACGGCTATCTAAATCATACAAGTGCTCACAGCTACTACTATCCACAAATGTGGCAATCATCTGGGCTGAATAGTCCAACCGTGACATCGCCCAACAACGGCGGCCCGGGTGGCGCAGCAGAATACACTCACGATCTATTCACTCGCAAATCCGAAGCATTCATTCGGGATAACGCGACTTCGAACGAGCCGTTCTACTTGCAGGTCAGTTATACGATTCCCCATTTCAATCTTTCGGACGTCGACACAGTTCCTGGGTTGGTCAATCTTGCGAATCAAACGATCTATCCAGGAGGACTGGCTCAGTACACTTCGAATGGAAGTCTGACAACTTCGGAAAAGCGGCATGCAGCGATGATTTCAAGAATGGATGCCTCGATCGGCTCATTGGTTCAGCGCTTGCAAGATCCGAACGGTGACGGCAACTTTGCCGATTCTGTTTTGGCGAACACCCTCATCCTTTTTTCTTCCGACAATGGCGCTTCGCCCGAAGGGATCGGTGCGACTTCGGCGGCCAGCACGTCGGTTTCCGGGGGATTGCGTGGGGGCAAGCGCGATCTATACGAGGGCGGTAT
>JANOAI010000429.1:0-9557 GCA_031411055.1 Pirellulaceae bacterium | reverse complement strand
GGAGGGTCGATGGCGAGGTACGAGCCAGCGGGGAGGGTGAGATTTCGAATGTTTCGTGACCATATTCCCTCCCCTCGTCGTCGTTCCTCCTCCTCGACCCTCCCAAAAGGGAGGGTGAAGTCAGGAAAGTAGATGGCATTGTGCGCTAGCACCTGGTTTTTGCATAAACCGGGCGCTAACGCGTTCCGGCTAATTCGAAAACAAAATTCCTAGCAACGTCTTACGTTGGCTTCTTTCGAAGGTCAAGCCATTCGCTGTGGAATGTGCCAGGCTTGTCGATCCGTTCGTATGTATGTGCACCAAAATAGTCACGCTGTGCTTGAAGCAAGTTGGCTGGAAGACTGGCTAATCGGTAGCTGTCGTAGTAAGCCAAAGCGGTTGTAAAGGCAGGGGCTGGAATACCTAAGTGGGTTGCTGCCATGATCACGGCGCGCCAGCTGGCTTGGGCCTTTTCGATCGCTTGTTGGAAATACGGGACCAACAAGAGATTCTCAAGGTCTGGTTGTTTATCGAAAGCTTCTTTAATGCGGTCGAGGAATTGAGCACGGATAATACAGCCGCCGCGCCACAGCAACGCACAATCGCCGTAGTTCAAACCCCAATCGTATTCCTTGCTCGCTTCTTGAAGTTGCACGAATCCCTGCGCATACGAGCAAATCTTCGATGCATAAAGAGCATGCTTGACTGCTTCGACGAAAACTTTTTTATCGCCAACGAATTGCTTGATGGGGCCATCGAAAGTTGCGTTCTGTCCGGCGCTGGGGCCTTTCAGGACTTTGCTGGCTCGCACGCGAGCTTGTTTCATCGAGGAAATGCTTCGAGCGTAAACGGCGGTGGTCACGAGTGTGCTTGGAACGCCCAGGTCAAGCGCCAGCTGGCTCATCCACTTACCTGTCCCCTTCGCACCCGCCACGTCGAGGATCTTGTCGACGACATAGCCACCGTCTGTATCCTTCGCACTAAAAATATCGCGGGTAATCTCGATCAAATAGCTTTGTAGTTCGCCACGATTCCATTCTGCGAAGACATCATAAAGTTCTTCGTTGCTGAGGCCACCCACTTCTTTCAATAGATAATAGGCTTCGCAGATGAGCTGCATATCGCCATATTCGATCCCGTTATGCACCATCTTTACGTAGTGACCGGCTCCGCGTGGGCCAACCCATTCGCAGCACGGAATGTCTTCCTTCGGTCCAACTTTGGCCGAAATCGCTTGGAAGATCGGTTTGATCGTTTCCCAGGCCGCTTTGGAACCACCAGGCATTAAGCTTGGGCCCTTCAAAGCTCCTTCTTCACCCCCCGAAACACCGCTCCCAACGAACAGCAAACCCTTGCTTTCGACTTCTTTGGTTCGTCGTTCGGTGTCGACGAAGTGCGTGTTGCCGCCGTCGATGAGGATGTCGCCTGGCTCACAGTAGGGGAGAATTTGCTCAATAAGTTGGTCCACCGCCGGGCCAGCTTTCACAAGCATCATCACGAAGCGAGGCCGCTTGAGATTTTTCATCATTTCTTCGATGGAGTGACAACCGACGAAGTTCTTGCCCTTCGCGCGGCCGGCCATGAGCTGATCGACCTTCTCCGTGGAACGATTGAACACCGCGACGCGATAGCCACGGCTTTCGACGTTCAAAGCCAGATTCTCACCCATTACCGCGAGGCCGATCAGGCCGAAATCACATTGTTCACTCATATTTGATTGCTTGCAAAATGAAAGAAATGGAGCCAAAACCCTACGAAGAGCCACCCAATCCTTTGATTCTCCGATTAGTCGCGGATTCTAACCCAATCCGGAATTTGACAACACAAGGGGCAAAGCCGAAACAGCCAGGAAAACATCCTATTTGAGCGAATTTTAGAACCTCGACTGACGATATGTGTCTCATCCAATGAGAATCGGCACCTGCCCTTGACCCGACTGATTTGGTTGGGTAGATAAGCAAGATAGAGAAAAGGCTCCGTCGCCAAGTGGCTAAGGCAGTGGATTGCAAATCCGCCATCGTCGGTTCAAATCCGACCGGAGCCTCTCGAAACTAGCACGTTACTTCCCGTCGTCGATCATTCGAATCGACTCGAAGTAACGTGCTAGTTTTTTAGCCCACCTGCTGTTCTGCCGCGGTGAGCGTGTTTCGAAGTAGCATGGCAATGGTCAACGGTCCGACCCCGCCGGGCACAGGCGTGATTGCCGAAGCAACCTTCGCGACGTCTTGAAAATCGACGTCGCCAACCAAGCCATCGCCAAGTCGATTGATCCCAACATCGATGACAACGGCGCCCGGTTTCACCATATCCGCCGTTATGGCGTTCGGCTTTCCAATTGCCACAACGAGAATGTCAGCTTGTCGGGTTATCGCAGCCATGTTCGAGGTCTGCGAATGAACGATGGTGACCGTTCCGTTTGCATTGTTCGGGCCAAGAGGACCCTCCTTTTGAGCTAACATTATGGCCATCGGCTTACCGACGATATCGCTTCGACCAACCACGACTGAATGCTTTCCAACAACATCCACGCCGCATCGGCCAAGCAATTGCATGACGCCATGAGGGGTACAAGGTAGGAACCGCGGCCGACCTTGTGATATCAAACCAACATTTTCGGGTGCAAAAGCATCGACATCTTTCCTTGGATCAACCGCGTCCAAAATTCTTCGCGTGTCAATATGTCGCGGGAGTGGGAGTTGAACGAGAATTCCGTGAACCTTCGAGTCGGCGTTCAATGTCTTGAGGAGGTCCAGTAAATCGCCTTCCGAAGTCGATTCCGACAAGCGATGCAACTGGCTTCCCATCCCAGCTTTTCCACAAGCTCTTTCCTTGTTTCGAACGTAGACCTGGCTTCCTGGATCGTCGCCAACCAAGATCGCCGCCAGCGTTGGCTGAATACCGGTCCGCTTTTGAAAGGAAGCCACATCCGCCGCGACTTCGCTGCGAATTTGCTCGGCGATCGCTTTGCCGTCTAAAATTCTTGCACTCATAGTGCTCGAAGTGTACTCCGACTGACATGGTCTGAACATTCAGGGTTTGGTATAACCCATTTAAGACCTTACCCATCGCCCAGTCTCTCAAAACTACCCAAAATCAAGCGAAGAACATGTCGGAAGAAGAAAAGCTCAGCCCGGTCGAAGGTATTAAACTAGCCAGTAACTACCTACGTGGTTCCATCGGCGCTGAGTTGAAAGCCGATACCGCCAAGTTTGGTAAGGAAGATGCTCAACTCCTCAAGTTCCACGGAACGTACCAACAAGACGACCGTGAAACGCGCGTCACGAGCAGCGAAGGTGGCAAGAGCGAAAAATCGCATAGCTTCATGGTTCGATGTCGAATTCCGGCCGGAATCATGACTAGCGAGCAAATGTTGGCTCAGCTGGATATGTGCGACGAGATCGGCAATGGAACGATTCGGCTCACGACACGCCAGGCCATTCAAGTGCACGGCATCGTCAAATCGAATCTAAAGCAATGCATCCGCCGCATCAACGAAATCGGGCAGAGCACCCTATCGGCTTGCGGTGACGTCAATAGAAATGTGATGGCTTGCCCCGCTCCGTATCAAGACGGCATTCGGCCGGTCCTCCAAAAATTAGCCTACGATCTCGCCATGCACTTGGCTCCGCGTACCAAGTCGTACTACGAGCTCTGGTTGACCGACGATCAAACTGGCGAAAAGACACTCGAAGGGGGAAGCGATGAATTTTTTGAGCCGATCTACGGCAAGGTTTATCTGCCTCGCAAGTTCAAGACGGCCATCGCATTACCAAACGATAACTGCTCCGACGTTTACACCAATTGCCTGGGTTACATCGCCGTCATCAAGAATGGCGAAGTCATCGGCTACAACGTGACGGTCGGTGGTGGATTGGGAACAACCCCAGCTATCAAGAAAACATCGCCCATGCTCGCCAAGCGGATGGCGTTCGTCACCGTGGATCAAGCCATCGGTGTTGGCGAAGCGGTTGTTAAAGTTCAACGCGATTTTGGCAATCGCGCCGATCGCAAGGTTTCGCGATTAAAGTATCTGGTCGCAGCGCGTGGTATCGAGTGGTTCCGCGGCAAGGTCGAAGAATACTTTGGTAGCAAGCTGCAAGATTGCACCTCGGATGACGTGACCGAGCACAACGACCATATCGGTTGGGATCAACAAGGCGACGGCAAATGGTTCTATGGCCTCAACGTCGAAAACGGTCGTATTTTCGATAATGATACGATGCAGTGGAAAAAGGCGTTGCGCAACATTTGCAGCACGCTCAAGCCAGAACTCCGAATCACGGCTCATCAAAGCTTGTTGTTCTGCAACATTGCGACTTCCGATCGGCTGAAGCTTGAGTCGATGATCAAGGCTGCTGGCATCCCCTTGAGTGAAGAGATCTCGGCCGTTCGACGTTGGTCGTGCGCGTGCGTAGCGATGCCAACCTGCAGTTTGGCGATTACGGAAAGCGAACGAGCATTGCCCGGTGTAATCGATCAGCTCGAAGCCGAAGTCAAAAACCTTGGCTTGGAAAAAGAGAAATTTACCGTTCGCATGACTGGCTGTCCAAACGGATGCGCTCGGCCCTACAACGCCGATGTGGGTTTGGTTGGTAAGGCCAAGAACAAATACACGCTCTTCTTGGGCGGAACGCGTATCGGTACGCGGCTTGGTTTTATTTATAAGGATCTAGTGCCGCTGGAAGAAATCGTCCCCACGCTCAAGCCATTGCTCACTGCCTTCCGCGATCAACATCAGCAAGACGAAAGCTTCGGTGATTATTGCAATCGAATGGGCAATACGCGATTGCAAGCCATTGCCGTGGGTTAGATTGACCGTAAGAGGCGATAGAAGCGATTCTGGGATTTGCTAAACAAGTCTTTTACGTCGTATGAGACCTATAAGTCCTATTCCATTCGCGTTTTTTCGGCTACCAAAGAATTTCTTTGCGCACATCGCCGGTGTAAGCGTTGTCGAGCGACTTGAGCATTTCGATATGCGCGTCATTCAGCAACTCCGGCAATTTCACTTGGAGCTCAATATAGAGATCACCCGGTTTGTTGGATACGCGAACCCCTTGCCCTTTGACGCGCAAGCGCTTGCCGCTTTGACTTCGCGGTGGGATTTTCAAAGAAACGATACCACCGGGGGTCGGAACATCGACTTTCGCACCTAACGCAGCTTCGCTCAATGTTACCGGAAGCTTTAACTCAAGATCGTTGCCGATCATTTTGAAAAAAGGATGGGACGCAACATGCACAGTAAGTAGCAGATCGCTGGCTTGCCCTCCAGCCGATTGGCCTTGTCCACGTAGCCGGATTTTTTTCCCTTCTTGAACACCCGCTGGCACTTTAACTCGCAGTGATTCTGGCACGCCACCGCGATCGATCTTGATTTCCGCTTCTCCGCCAAGGACAGCGGTTGCAAGCGGCACCGTGATCTCAGCTTCGACGTCGGCCGTCTGTCTGCCGCCGCCAGCCGCACCTCGCCGCGGTCGACCACCGCCTGGTCCCCCAGCTCCGCCTGTAAACTGTTTGAACAAGTCACCTAAATCGATTCCGCCATTTTGACCGCCGAAGACGTCGTTGAAATCGAAGCTTTGTCCACCGCCCCGAGCCCCGCCAAAAGGATTGCCCCCAGCTTGGCGAACCTGTTCGTAGTTCGCCCCATATTGGTCGTAGAGCTTCTTCTTTTCGGGGTCGTTCAAACAGTCGTAAGCGGTTTGAATTTCTTGAAACTGCTTCTTGGCGTTCTTGTCATCGGGGTTCAGATCGGGATGATACTTGCGTGCCAGTTTTCGGTAGGCTTTAGAAATCTCCTCTGGGGAAGCACTTCGGCTTACTCCAAGTGTTTTGTAATAGTCGTCGGCCATTGGTTCTCAATTCGCAGTGAAGCAACAATCCAGTCGTCCGATGAATTTTCCGTCATTCCATCCAATTAGACAACCGGCGAGCGTAAGAAGCATCCTTTTCTGGCTGGCTATTCTTTGCGAAAGTTCCCTCCGGGCTCAAGGTACAGTCGAAATTGGCTTTTTTGGCAAAGAGTCTGGCGATCCTATTTCAGCGAGAATTGAGTTTACGGAGCCTCTCAATCGCCCTCCGAAACCCAAAGGCGCGCTCGTCGCTGGTCGACAGATTTTGGTCGAAAATGTAGCCAAGTTCGCCGCACCGATCGGCAAGTACGAATTTATTGTCCGCCGCGGAATCGAGTTTTCCGAGGTAAGAACCGGTTTCGAGCTCGAACCAAACGCCACCAACGGATTCGAAGTTTATGTCCCGCAAAAGTCACCAATGCGGGAATCTCGATGGTACAGCGGCGATCTTTTGTCCTCACTACCGGTCGATCTAACAGCTCGCTGGATGAAAGCCGACGATCTCGATATCGTGGCTACAACGTTTGCGACTATCGCTCCTTCGACTACAAAAAAAACACTTCCTCCCCTCGCCCCGTCTACGGGGAGCGGGGCCGGGGGTGAGGGGTCTTTGTTTCCAAGCAGCTCGGCCCCTCACCCGCCGTCCCCCTCTCCCCAGAAGACTGGGGAGAGGGGGGGAAAGAACGTGGATTCAATTAATAGCGTTCAATCGTCGAGTATTCATTGCAACAAGCCTGGTCAAGCCGGATTGCTCATTCATCGTTGCGGCATGGCCGTACCCAAATCGCCTACGATTCAATCCTTCGTCGAAGCTTCGGCTCACGACGAAGCCCACCTTGAAATTGCGAAACCATGGGAGCGTGACGTTCCGTTGCTGTTGGCGACAGGACAGATCGACAGCGTCCAACTACTTTCTGAACATCTGCTTCCCGAAAGTAGCGATCAGATTACCAATGCAATTCGCAATCCCGACAAGATTCGGTTCAAAGGCAAAAAGGCCCTTGGGCGACTCAGCGAATACCTTTACTGGCAGATGCTCGAAGCCGGTTTGCGACTGCCACCAACCGCTGGCAGTGGCTTTGACGGAAAAGCGTTAACGCATCTCGGCTACAACCGGGTATACGTTTTCATTCCTGAGAGCCAAGAGGCAACCGAAGATAACTGGTGGAAGCAACTCAAGTCCGGTCACACGATCTCTACGAACGGCCCCGTCTTGCGAACGACGATTAATGATCTTCCACCGGGAAGTGTTTTTTCGGGGGATCGTTCCACACCGATCGACTTGAACATTGCGTTGGAACTCACCGTCCGCGATCGAGTCGAGTATCTCGATGTTATCTTTAACGGTTCTGCCATCTATCAAGCTCGATTGGAAGTTCATAGCCAACGCGGCGAATTCCCACCGTTGTCGATTCAAGAAAGTGGTTGGCTCGTCCTCCGAGTCGTGACCGAGCATGAAAACTCCTATCGCCTTGCAACGACGGCTCCGTTCTACTTTGATTTTGAGAACCAGCCGCGCGTGAGTCGAGCTGCCGTACAGTTCTTCGCCGATTGGTTAGAAGAGAGTACAGGACTCATCGCGAAAGATAATTCAATCCAACGCGATTCCGCCACGAAATCGACTTATCAAGAGCTAGCCGATAAAGCTCGTCTCTTTTGGTCAGACCAAGCTAAGAAAGCCACCGACGAATGAGTTCTGACTGGAAAAGCGAGTATCCCTTTGACTCGCATTTTATGGAACTTCCCGGCGGCAAAATGCATTTCGTCGATGAAGGGCCGCGCAATAGTACGCAAACGATCGTTTGCGTTCATGGCAATCCAACCTGGTCGTTTTACTATCGATCGATCCTATCGCATTTTAGAGCAACGACGCGATCCTTAGCGATCGACCATCTCGGTTGCGGACTGAGCGACAAGCCATCGACGTTCGATTATTGCCTCGAAAACCATACTCGCAATTTGATTGAATGGATTGATCGACTTGATTTAAAAAACGTTGTCCTGGTCGTTCACGATTGGGGAGGCGCCATCGGATTGGGGGCAGCTGTGGAACGGCCAGATCGCATTGCCAAGCTCTGTATTCTCAATACGGCCGCCTTTCCGCCGCCGTTTATCCCGTTTCGAATTCAGATTTGTCGGTTCCCTATACTTGGTAGTTGGGCAATTCGTTATCTCAATGCATTTGCCGGGACGGCCGTGTGGATGGCTATTGATCGATTGCCTCGACTATCCAACGCAGCTCGCACCGGATTACTTTATCCCTACGCAACGCCAGCTAAAAGGATTGCAGTGGATCGCTTTGTTCAAGACATCCCACGAACACCAGGACATCGAACTTGGAAAGTTTTAGAGCATCTCGAAGCGAATCTTGATCGACTGGCCGATAAGCCTACGACCTTTGTTTGGGGAATGAAAGACTGGTGTTTTATTCCAGCGTGTATGACTCGCATGAAACCCTATTTCAAGCACGCCAAAGTTCGCGAGCTTTCCGATGTTGGGCACTACGTGATGGAGGAAGCCAGTTCGGAAGTCATTGAAGAACTGTCGAATTTGCTCGATGGTGAAGCGTGAATATCGATGCATTGCTGAAACTGAACCTCGCTGAGTTGACGAAACTCTGTCCGAATCCCACATGGAGTTTTGGAAGCTGTGTTGCAGCGGCATGCCTTCTTGAAGCGGCAGCCCCTAAAGCCGGAAATGTTCACCCACAGGCCTCGTTCGTGGATATGAACTACGATCACTTTCGCATGTCAGCCCAGGCGATTGCCACGGTATTCGACGATCCAACGATTACGCGCGTTGGTGATTTGGTTTTCAAATCGATTCAGGTAACGCAGGCAGCGGTCGGCGTGAATACGAACTTGGGAATCGTGCTGTTGATGGCGCCCATTCGCATCGCCATGCAACACATTGCCGACAATGAACTTGCTCGTTTTCACGAAGACACGCAGGCAGATAGTCGGCTAACGCAGCTACGCCGGTCGCTCACTCAGGTGCTTGGTAAATTGTCAGCCAACGATAGTCAAGCTGTTTACGATGCGATTCGGATGGCGAAGGCGGGTGGACTGGGGCAAGTCAGCCGAATGGACATCTATGAAGAAGCCCCCCAAGATCTGTTGACGGCCATGCAAACCGCTTCCGCTTGGGACGATATCGCCATGGCATACGCGACCGGTTTTCATAATCTATTCGCGATGGCAGCTCATCTTGAAGAAATTCGAACGATGCCGTCCTCTCAACCTGGATTCGCCGAGGATTGCCAGTGGTTCGAAGCGATCCAGCGATTGCAATTGGAAAGACTGGCCGAGTACGGCGACACACTGATCGCTAGGAAGAACAATATTGCGATTGTAAACGAGACAAAACGCTTAGCAAAGATTGCGTTGGATCACTGGAGTACCGACCAACGAGAAGCATCGTGGAAGGTTTTAGATGATTTTCTCCGAGCGGATGGACATCGTCGCAATCCCGGAACCACGGCTGATTTGTTGGCAGCCGCGACCTTGTTGTGCATACTGAGTAGACGATGAACCTTTTCGAACAAAACCGAACCGCCTGGGATCGTATGGCCCGAGCGGGACATGCCTTGGCAACACCTGCCAAAGAAGAAGACCTGCGTGATCTGGTTCAAGCTGAGGAACAGGTAGAGGCAGCCAATGATGGCGAACGGGGCGAGGATAAAGGCCCCCGGCGTCTTGAACGGGCGCGGACGCTCCGGATCGCGCT
>JANOAI010000428.1:0-7276 GCA_031411055.1 Pirellulaceae bacterium | reverse complement strand
GAGCTTTGGGTGCGGGAATAACGAATGTCGTACCGTCTGCTTTGGCTTTCGCAGAGGCGGCTTTCCATGTCGCGAGTTGCTTCTGATGAAGGAACGAAGACTGATCGGGATCAAATTTCTTGTACACTTCGAGCCTTGTATCATAGTCGGCTTTGGTCTCGGAATCGGACGATTGCACTTCGGCTGAGACCCAGGATTCGATGGGCGTGCCGCCAACGGAAGTGTTGATGAGTCCAACCGGAACACCGACTTCCTTGAAGATCTCGCGACCGAAGAAATAGAGCACAGCCGAGAAACCACCAACGGTGTCAGGCGTGCATTCCTGCCATGCGCCTTTGCCTTCAAGCTTGGGTTGCTCAGCCGGACCCGAGCTATCACGGTAGTGTCGGATGAGCGGATACTTTGCTGCCGCCTTCTCGACATCAAAGTGGTAGCAACCGGCGACAGTCATCGCCATATTGGACTGGCCCGAGCCAAGCCACACTTCGCCGACGAGTACATCTTTGACCTCGACCTTGTGTCCGTCTTTGCCAGTGACGACGAGCGTGCGGGATTCAACACTGGCCGAGAGTGCATCAAGTTTAAGGAGCCACTTGCTATCGGCACCTGCAGTAGCGGACTTCGATTGACCGGCGAAGGAAGCCGTCACGGTCTCGCCCGCTTCAGCCCAGCCCCAGATGGCGATTGGTTTCTCGCGCTGAAGAACCATGTGGTCCGAGAGCGGCGTTCCGAGACGAAAATCGCCAGCGATTGAGGAGGTGCCGCTGAGGGTGAGAACAGCTAACAAGGCTGTGCGAAGTAGGGAGGATTGTATCATTGTGGTTCTGTTGTTTTTGAAGGAGTGTAGAATTGCATCGATCGCGAGGTTTGTATCAAGCTTGACCTTGGTACGTATCCATCCTGAGTTGCTTCCAGTATAACGAAGTCCCTTGGACAGCATGAGCATGCATTCGCGAATCGCAAACTCAAATTCGTCAAGTAGTCACGTTTTGGGATAGTGGTCGGATCATTCGCTCATTGTAAGTCGAACGAAACTAAGCTCGTAGTGATTTTTTGAGAAACTCCATGTAGGAATTTCGCCCAAAGTGAAAGCAATTTCAGTGCGACGGCTTGGCTTTCCACAATCGCGTTGCTCATTCCGACAAAGCCCGTTGTACGAAGTTGCGGCTAGATCGCTTCATCCGACCCGCCGCAGCATCGGGTTGGAATCACGTATCTCGCCCCCGTCTGAGGAGATCGGTCCAGTCAGAACGGTCCCGGCTCTTCTCCGCAGGTGGAGAGCAGTTAAAGCTAAAGAGAAGTGTCAGATAGATCGCAACCGCGTCGTCGGACGATTACGACCCTTCGAGTTGTTGCGCGCAGAACCATTGCATGCGAGGATGGTGAAAAAAGCTCTTCCATAAATTGCCTTTCGTTGTTGTCGAAGGTCGGCCGTCGCGATGGAGGTAGCCGTACCATTCGCCATATTCAGAGTCGGCGAAGTGGCGGTGGCTCCAATTGTGAACTTGCTGATGACACTGCGCGTACTTTTCATCGCCTGTCAGTTCGTAGGCCAGCAAGGTGGCGATAATCGTCTCGTCGTGCGGCCACCAGAATTTCATGTCGTGCCAATATTCTTGTACCGGTTTACCGTACAAGTCACGGAAGTAGAACAGGCCGCCATGCACTTCGTCCCAGCCAAGCCACCACATGGAATCGAGCATATCGCAACCGAGTCGGATCAATTCTCTGTCACCGCGATATCGGCCTTCTTGCATAATGAACCATGCTCCTTCAATCGCGTGACCGGGATTGAGTAACCGTCCGTCGAAGTGGTCCACGATGTCACCGTTCGGAGCGACGGATTCCATCACGACTCGCAGATCTGGTTTCACAAACAGACGCCGGATTTCGTCGATACAGCGGTCAATCCACGCCGTGAAGTGAGGATCTTCGCCAAGGTTCGTTCGCAACTCCTGAGCGGTAGCGATCGTGATTATACGCGGCGCAATGGAGGTCAACGGTCGCGCGTCGCTGAACTTTGGCGGCATCAGACCCGGCGTGAAGTTCCAGCGAGTGAAGAATTCGAACAGCTCACGTGCTCGTAGCGCCGAGCGTTCGTCGCCGGTAGCCTTGAAGTGTGCGGCATGCGCAATCGCAGCAAAAGACTCACTGAAAGCATATCGGCGTTTGCGAATCTGCCTTCCATCGCGAGTGACGTGAAAGAACATGCGACCGTCCGTATCGAAGCAATGCCGATCAAGAAATCGCAATCCGCCTTGTGCCCATTCCAGCCATTCCGGCCGCTTATTGATCGTGTTATAGAGGGTGAGCAACATCCAACTCATTCGGCCCTGCGCCCAGACCGACTTGTCCGTATCCAGCACCGTGCCATCGCGGTCGAGGCAATGTAAGAAGCCGCCGTACTCAGTATCAATGCTGCGAGGAAACCAAAATTGCATGGTGTCTTCGAGCAAACCTTGGCGATAGCACGTCAACAGTTGGCGACGACCAACAGGTGTCGTGAGCAGCGGGGCATCGGGGAGCTCAGGCATCACGGCATCCTGACAATCATGGCTGTGCGTGAAACAAATACATCGCACCGTAGGTCCAGTTGGGGGTTGGCATGTCAGGATAGTTGAGTCGATCCATCATCAATGCGATGTAGGGAGCTGGATACCCGTCTGGAAGAGGAATGATGTTCGGCCAAATTCGCGTTCCTGTTTCGTCGTTCCATGGGGGTAGGTGCATGTTCAGCTCGCCAACCGGTTTTAAATCCGGGTAAGAACGGATGTAGACTTTGCGGTCGGCACTGCCAAAGAAAACATACCGAGAACGGCCAACTCTTTGGATCAAGGTTCCCGTGCTGTCCATTTCTACAGGGCCCGCCAAGCGTTGATAGCCACGGTCCCAACTGTCTGATTCCCACATACCGGCCCGATACTTGCCCGCCTTTTCGGCAAGCAACAATCGCCATTTTCCAGCTTCCGAGTCATACACGCCATGGGGATCTTCATGCTGTCCGGTTAAGCCGACGGGTCGAGCTTTCATGATTGAAAAACCACGGCGAGGATCGCGATCACTCGATATCGCAAGGATGGTTTTTTCTTCTTTCTTCGCTGTAGTTCCCAGTGCGCTGAATCCGGTCGTCCAGCCTCGCCATTGCTTTGCGGATTCATCATAAAACAGATGGGAAGCAAGTTCGTTTCGCCAGAGTCCATCGCCCATATCAAAAACAATGATCCCCTCAAACCGAAGATCAAAAACCGAGGGGTTCATCGAGAAGACGCCTTGCATAGGATGGGGCAACGCGCGTCCTCGGACGGTCATGGTTAGCCACACCCGGCCATCGTCCAGCAGTGGCTCTCCGCTTTGGGTCGTGATCGCGCGGATGTCGGCCTGGCCGTTACCAGGGGTCAAAGCTGATTGAACTTCGTCTATCTCAACCATGGAGTGCGATTCGAGCTGACTGAACAAACGAAACTCGTACCGTCCTATCAAGTCCTTGCGGCGAAGTTCGAAATAATTATTAAAATCTGGATATCCGACCAAATACGATTTGCCACGTGACTCGATATACAAATTCGCACCGACTGCTTGCATCTGCACCTGCAATCGCACGGGTCCGGTTGTCTCAACCTTATCTGGCCACGCATATTGAGTGCGGCTAACTTCCTTCCCGTCTTTCACAACGACCCATTCGATTGCCTGGTAATTGCCCTTCTCAGTCACAATGCATGCCGAAAGATAATCATGGATGTTCGGGTCACAAAAGCGCAATCCGATCTTTCCGCTCCCATCACATTGGCGCAAGCTCAATTCAAAAGTGGCGAAAGGATTGAAGCCTCCGACCCACCGTGATGAACTACCGCTTTGGTCGTCGGTCGAAATTCTCAAACAGCCTGCTTCGATGGAGAATTGGCACTCGCCTTTTTGATCACCCATCTCAGGATGCATTAGGTCGAGTCCGACAATCTTACTAGGCTGCAACGACGCGAGAGGAATCTGCTGAGATCGATCAAAGACCATTCTTCGCGTCGCCTGGCGGCGAAAAACTAACGATTGCGGCGTGACGTCCGGCTCCTGAGCGAATCCATCCGCCATGACGGTACTTAGAAGGGTTGCAAAGACGAGTCGCAAAAATGGGCGACATGGAGGCTCGATTCGGTATTCTGTCATTGAATGTTTCTAATAGCCTGCTTTTTCCAGGCGATCGCATAGTTTGCGACGTGGGTCGGAATGCTGTCCACTTCGGACTGTAGGGCGCCAAGAAAGCATTCTACTGTTCCTGCATCGCCTTGCGGATGGAGGTGGCAAGAAGTTCCTGCCTGAGTTTCTAGCCCTTTTCAAATGTCTATGCGAAACACCAGAAGAATTCGTAGAGCCACCTACCCGACGGTTTCTGTTACCAATCGAGTGTCCAATTTGATGCGATCGTGTCGCGAATTTGCTGCACCACAAGGAATTTCATACCGCGATCAAGCAAGTCGCGTTCGTCGATTTCGCCGAGTCGATTGTTCGGTGCCGATGGTTGCGAAGTAATCGTCCGCAAGGTTGACTGCAAGCTTGTTTGTCTCCTGCGATGCAGTCGACGAGCTGGAAAGGAGTCCAAACGAAAGCAAGGATGGCGCAGTAAATGGCCTGAGGCTCGTAACCCCCTGACCGGCGCGGACTGCATTGACGTCGAAGATGTTTGCGACTCCGTTTTTATCGACATCAGCTCGATTGGAAACGCTTCCTGCATTTGTACCTTGACCAGCCCGGACAACGTTCGTATCGAATATGTTGACTGTCACCTGAACCGGAAAGGCTGAAGAAGGAGTGGCATCAAATCGAGCATGACCGAAGTAGAAAACATCGTTGGCAGGAAGCCCAGTAAACGAGTCGGCTAAAACAGTGACACGCAGCCAAGCATTCTGTATCTCGGTATCATTGAAAACGAGCTTCACTCGATCCGTTCCACTCGCTCCGCCGGCCGCGAAAGTCGAAACGATTACAGCCGGATTGATCGTCACAAAGTTCGGGTTCGTATCGACAAAGTTACTCCAGGTCGCAAACTGAAAGCTCGCTGCGCCGATCGCCGCGAGATTGGTCGGTTTGTCGATATCGACAACCAGTCCATTCAAGCCACGTGAGTAGTTCGTGTAGTTGTTGGTGGTCGTTGTTGTTTGCCCCGGCAGTAGTGCCACCTTCGTTGGGTCGATCGCATTGATAGGATTGACTGTCGGTGCGTTGTTCGCACCACTTGTACCAAACCCGGAAGCGTTATTGTAGAAAACGGCTCGATTGGCAATCGTCGGGATAATGGGGGTGGTCAATGTAATGGTGGTGGTAATCGTGTTGCTGAGGTTGTTGGCGGCGCTGCCATCGTTGGCTTGGATGGTGAGTGTCGCCGTGGTTCCTGTGTTGGGGGCGGTATAAATCAAAGTTGGCAGGGCCGCACTGAGTTGGCTGATTCCACCTCGCAGTGTAAAGGAAGAGCTACCATTTGCTCCTGCCGTGATCGTGCAACCGCTTGCTAAAGCTCCGCTGAGATTGACCGATAGGGTACCTGCCGTGACGGCGAAAGTGATGCTTTCATTGGTTGCGGCATCGATATCGTAAATCGAAACCAAATTTGCACCAGAAAATGGGAACGTATTTCCCGTCTGGACGGTCGCAGCGTTGACTCCGCTGATAACAGGAGCTGTATTCACCGAAACGTCGAAGAGACCATTCACGGTCCCATCACCCGTTGTCACCGTGACTCGCCCTGAGTTCACAGGCCCATAATATTGACGGCCAAGAATATACGGAAAAGCGGGAGCACCAACAGAATCGATCGTAATGAAGTAGGCGTAGACGCCCTGAGGAAATTCTGGCGTTACTGTAAATCGGCCGTTGAATTGATCCAGATCGCCACCTGGAACGAACGCATTGTCTTCGCCGTACTTCCCAAGTGGATTCGCCGCGTTGATGGGTGGTCCATATTGAGCTGCTGTTAACACATACGTGCTGTCAGGAGTTACGTTCGCTCCGAAGCTGATCTGTGCGGCCCATCCAGGGATCGTCGTCCGATCGGCTATGTTTCGCACTTGAAAGCCAGAGTTGATTCTCCGAATCGTACTATTTGCATCGGTTGGGTTCGAATACCCGTATGGACCATAGATCGGATGTCCGTCGTACATCCACCCAATAATGGGCGAATGGTGCAAGTTTGTGGTTCGTTCAACGTATTTTCCATCGGCACCTTGGCCATGAGTGAGATAGACCTGAGGATCGTAGGGAAAATAGTTGGTTGTGCCAACGTAGTCGATGTTGTCGTTTAACTGAGCCCGCAATGCCGTTGGGTTGACGTGATAGTGATACTGGCCATTCCCAGGTTGGTGCGCGTTGGCATGATCAAATGTCGGCTTCTCTGCAAACTCGCCTTGGCGATTCCAAATCCGATCACCTCCGTTCATAGCCGTCGCATCGACTCCGGCGGATGTGTCGTACGAGAACGCATCGCCATTGTTGTAAATCGCAACTCCGTTGACCCCGATTCCAACCGCCCCACCAGTGGTTTGAGGGTGCACAGCCGAGGGATAAACTCCTTCGCGGATGCGGACGATCTGATTTTGGTTGGCCGGGAAGTTCATGAAGACTTGCCCGTTGGGGTTAAACCAAGGCCCCATCACGTAGCTTGCGAAGTCGGGCGTGTTCACATAAACGTAATTGTCCGAATAGCTGACTTTTTGAATATCGCCCAGGGCGGGCGTCGTATTTCCGCCCGAATAGTTAGCGCCGGGGGGAACGTTTGTTGGCCAAGTTGCGCTTGGACCGGCCGCGACGTTGTAGCCACTGATGGCTTGTGCATTTTGTCCTTGGCCAGCAAGAAGCCAGGAGTTCAAAAGGACCGGCGACACGGCGAAAAGACAGCGATTTTCCAACGTCTCGATTTCCAACCGTCTATTATTCAGAAAACCGCGTGCTCTCGGCCGATTTCTGAAAACTTTTAAGCGATTCGTGCTTCGCAAGGCAATTCTCCCTGTTCTCTAACTCTATTAAGACGTGTCTGCAATCGACGGAGGTATGGAAATCGAGTGTCGATCGCTTATTCCTATCGAAATAGACTTCCTGACAAGATTTTTCGGATTCTTACCTAAATTTTAATCTCGGTAAAGCATTCTAAAATCCCTTCCAAAAACCAGTAACAAAAATCGGTGTACTTTCTGAGTTTGCACAGGATTATTGGGCTGCAACGGGGTTACAAACGCATAGCTTTCCGTATCCGCCGAGGACCATTTCTTAAAATTTGAAATACTTCGAGAAAACC
>JANOAI010000427.1:0-5065 GCA_031411055.1 Pirellulaceae bacterium | reverse complement strand
TCAGTTTGAGAATTGGGGGAGTCTGGCTTATCTCATTTATGCTCATTTGCTTGCAAACCCAATTGTTTCCGCTTTCAAAATCCGCTACGGCGTTGCCCGATGGGGCGGTACAAGGCGAACTGTGTCGCCCCTTTCGGGGCTTGGTTGACGAGCGATACTCAAACCGAGGCTTATCAGCCTCGGCATAGGATGTACCGACCCTTCGGGTCTCAATCGTGCAACGTCAAAACGCGCAAGCGAATTGCTGGACGATTGAAATCCCAAGAGAGCCACTAGCTTGCGCGTCGTATGGATTTTCAAAAGCCATCCATCGAGCACATTTGGGACAGTGGAAGTAGCGCAATGTTCCAACTTAGATTCTAGTGTACGACGGACTTCCGGTCCGTCGACAAACGTTGGCTCCGACGGACTGAAAATCCGTCGTACAAGTTTTCCTCAAACCAAATTCTTAGTTGGAAAAAGCTCTAGTTTTGGCTTTCGACAAGCCTCTGAAGCATCGAGCCTAATCCGTTAGTGCCGAGAGAATCAACAACCGGTCCTCCGTCTTTCGAACCCATAGACTTGCCGGTTGCTCCTTGGCTTTGAAGCTCGCTAAAGAGCCCCGTCAACTTTGAACCGGCAGGAATGTGTCCCGACCGAGCGGCCTCCGCCTGCGACTGGACATCGCGCACCATGGCTTGGCTCCTATTGACCAGATCATTGAGCATCGGATTGGTCGCAATCGGATTCCAGCGAACCAGGTGAGCTAAGACAGGACTACTCCGTGTTGCTTGGGCCACGACGAGGAATCGATGGTATAAGGTTCCGCTATTGGCTTCGTCATCGAGGCGTTGGTTTCCTCGAACATTGATCATGTGTGGTTCCATGGCTAAAACGGTCCACAAACCAATGGCCACGAGCGCAGACGACTTGGTCACACCGACGACCATCCCTAAATTCTGATCAAGCGCCTTGAGTGATTGATTTCGATAGATCACCAACCAGCCAAAGACCATCAGAAAAACCGTTGCCGCTGAGCCAGCGACAATACCGGATAGCCCAAGACCTAAACTCGGATTCGAGATCGGCCTGCCGATCGAACTCTCGATGAACGGAACTAAGTACACAGCCGTTGGCGCCGCAAGGTAGTATCCGCACGCAGAGCCAAGTAACATACTCAGCATCTTCCAGGCTCCGCTTCGATATCCTAAGCAGGCACCCAGGGCGAGTGGGATCATAGCGATCGCACCGAGTTTATCGTTTAGAAAATAGAGCGTCCCACCGGCACTCACCAATACAGCCAACGTCATCAAAAAGAACAGACCAAATCCACTCGCCTCGACCTGGTTGCCATCGTTCGGTTTCGTTTGTGCCATAGTATTGCGTTCAATTCCAACAGTCTTGCCGATCGTAACGACTATATCATGCTTTGTGCCACCTTTAGCCTTCGTTAACTCTAGGTCAAAAAAACAGCGGCTGAAAAAAACCAAAAGAACGAATATCGACACTTCTCGTTAAACGCCACGACGAAGTGCATAGTCCGGCAGCAAGTGTCACTGACGGGCTATCCTCGAAGTATTCGACGGAGTTGAGTACAATGACGCGTCCAATAGCGACTTGTTTTTGCTCTTACGTTTAACTTTTGCGGCAAGGGATCCATTCCATGTCAACTTTCGATCTTCGCACACTCATGCTCGCGATATTGCTTTTCATCAAAATCATCGCGGTCTCGTCAGCGGAAGAACCTCACGTCCGAGAGATTCTGCTCCCAAACGAGGCGACCGACGTGAGTTACATGAAGAGTCGCGGCGATATTCGCATGAAATTTCCAGGCGACATGAAGAAGGCGGGCGAATTCTATCAAACTGAATTGGCGAAACAGCAGTGGACGAAATCAACCAAGGATAATTTACAAAAGAGATTCTGGGTCCAGACATTTAAGAAGCAGAATCGCGAGTTGGAGGTGCGTACTGAAAACATCGACGTCGGGTCCGACATTCGCATTACGCCGAAGGGCTTTCTTTGGGATGAAGATTTCACACCGCGTCCCGAAGACATTCCGGTACCCGAGAATGCAAAACAATTGAAGTACGATGACTTCTTTAGCGTGATCGAATTTCAAAGCGATGACTCTCCCCAAACGCTCGTCGAGTATTATGCATCCAAGCTTGACGCGAAAACATGGCAGAAGCCGAGTAAGCATGCGGATACCGTAAGAGATACCTCAGGAATTGTGCATCGAACAAGCGGCATTGCTTCGCTTTGGATCTATATCGACGTTGAAAAGGGGGCAACGAAGGTCAAGATAAACACGAAGGGAATGTCTTGGGACAAGATTAAACTTGCCAATGCTGACGCTAAAAAAGCAAAGTCTACTTCTTCGAGCACTTCTACATCAACAGGGATTGGTGATGCCCCAAAGCGATTTAACAAGCCGATACGCGGGATTGAAAAGCTTGAAAAGCTTCCATCGGTTGCAAGCGTTACCATTGACGGAAAGAAGATTCCGTTGACTGAGATCTTCGCATACGAGCTCATTGCGTATGGAAAATGGAGGACTCACATCGTAGCCACAGCTCAGCCCGTGAAACAGACTTCGCTATTGAAGTTGCTTCAAGCCAACGTTCCCGAGGAAAAATGGGGCAACCAGTGGGAATTACCTTCCCCAGTTGTCAAACTCATTTTGGATGAAGACGATAGCCTTTGGTCAATGCAACTTCTAGCTGAAAAAGTCCCCGGTTCATCCACGGAGGTAGTAGGCGAAGCCGTGGTCGAAGCGGGAAGAGCGAGAGGGAAAGCTCAACTCAAGCCTCAGAAGTTCTTCGAGCACAGCTATGAAGCTGAAATCACGTTTGACACGATGCTGCTCAATCCGTCGGCTCCGGCGCGTAAGTTGTTGGACAATGCACCAAAACTTGAGAATATTGGCAAAATCACGCTTGGCGGCAAGAGCTATTTGCTTCCGAATGTCGTGGCGTATGAAGAACGCAAGGCGGACCGATCCGTGATCCATGTTTTGCTAACGGAGAAGCCGATCGACGCGGCGAAGGTACGGTCTTCTTTGGAAAGTTCTGGAGAAGTGGGACAAAGCCTTGTAGGATTTCAACCGCAAATCAGTTTCGCACTGGATGAAAATGATCATTTGAAATCGATGTTTATTTGGTGCGACGGAGCGTCGATCAACTGGAGTGGAATGGACAGTGTTCAAACCGCGGTGCAAAGCGAAGGGGAACGAATTCGAGGTACCGCGAAAACACTTAAGAAAGAAGAAGTGTTCGGTAAAGCTTGTGAATTCCAAGTAAGCTTCGATACCTCAATCATTCGACCATCCGGCTCGAAATAGTTTTAATTGAAGGATAGTGCTTCGTGATCATTCGACTCCTTTTTACGCAACTAACCCTTTTTCTAACATTCAGTGCTACGTTGCTCGCTGCCGATCAACCGCCCAACGTCTTGTTTTTGGTTTCAGACGATCTTAACAATATGCTGGGCTGTTATGGCGACCCTCGGGTAAAGACACCTAACATTGATCGCCTAGCAGCTCGAGGAGTTCGTTTTGATCGCGCCTACTGCACATTTCCACTTTGTGGGCCAAGTCGAAATTCCTTTTTGACCGGGCTCCACCCCAACAGCACCGGCATTCTTGCTAACGCGCAAGTTTTTCGTCAAACCATTCCATCGCAGCCGAGTATGCCGCAAGTATTTCGCAATGCCGGTTACTTCGCCGCCAGAATCGGCAAGCTATACCACTACAACGTTCCCAAGTCGATCGGGACGAACGGCCATGATGATCCAGGGTCTTGGGAAATGGAGCTGAATCCAGCTGGCGCCGATCGCCTCGAGGAAGAAGACAAGATTTTTTCGCTCAAGCCAGGCGAGTACGGTGGGACACTCAGTTGGTTCGCATCACCGAAGAGCGACAATGAACATACGGATGGGCTAATGGCTGAAGACGCGGAGTGGGTACTCGAGCGTTGTGCCAAGCAAAAGAATCGGCCCTTCTTTTTAGCGGTCGGGTTCTTTCGTCCTCACACCCCTTATGTCGCGCCGAAGAACTATTTTGAGCTCTATCCAGAAAATCAAATGCCGGTCGTACAGAACATCCAAGAAGATCAGGCAGACATTCCGGCTCCGGGTTTAGGAAGCCACAAAGTCGAACAGGATAAACTCACGGATGATTTGCGACGCCAGACTCTGCAAGCTTACTTAGCGAGCATCAGTTTCATGGATACGCAAGTTGGTCGAGTAATCGATGCGCTCGATCGGCTAGGGTTGTCTGACAATACAATCATCGTCTTCACCAGTGACCATGGCTATCATATGGGTGAACATGGCCTGTGGCAGAAGATGAGCCTTTTTGAAGAGAGCGCTCGCGTTCCGATGCTCATTGTCGCACCACAACGGTCTGGCAAAGGGACGGTTGCTCGATCGCCCGTATCGCATATCGATCTCTTTCCGACCCTAGCTGAACTTTGTAGCGTGAAGACTCCAAGTAATATCCAGGGACAGAGTCTTGTGCCGATGTTGCGTGATCCCGGCGTGCAAGGTCGCGGTTGGGCGATTACACAAGTCATGCGCGGAGGAGGACCCAATCGCGCTTCGGTGAGCACGAACGTGAGTTCTGAAGGGCCAAGCTACTTTGGATACTCGTTACGTACCGCCCGCTGGCGATACACCGAGTGGGATGAAGGACGCAAAGGACGCGAACTCTACGATCATGATAACGACGCACACGAGTTAACGAATCTTGCAGAAAAAGCCGAACACGCGAAAACCGTGGCAGAGCTCTCGCCGCAACTAAAATCCGCTGCAAAATCCACCTTTCCTCCATCCGGCGAAACTCCCTCCTTAAAGCCTGGCATCTGGGCTCCCAACCTCACTGAACCCTAACCAAGACAATGAAACCCAACAGACTTTTCTTATCTTTGTGCGCAACCTGTTTTGCGTTCGGATCTGTTCATCAGACAGAGGCCCAATCCAAGATTCCGAACGTCATCGTCTTTCTGGTCGACGATCTCGGACAACGTGATCTCGGTTGCTATGGAAGTACGTTTTACGAGACGCCGAACGTCGATCGGCTGGCGAA
>JANOAI010000426.1:0-3910 GCA_031411055.1 Pirellulaceae bacterium | reverse complement strand
CGTTTCCGTCCTCCGACAAAAGATATCCCGACAACAAATTCACCCATCCTAAAGCGGGCAACTGCCGCTCAACGGAAGCTATACAATGAGCTACAACTTGCCAGCTAAAAAATCCGCTACGGCGTTGCCCTTTGGGAGGGTGAAGGTTGGAATGGTGAAAGATGTGTAGTGCCCCCAATGCAGCGAGCGTTCGAACGAGTGCGTTCTTTTGATTGACCTTTGAGTGCCAGCGGCGAGCAATTGCCCCCAATCGCTCCAATAAACCATTGGGACAATCGCAGTATGAAACCGTTAGTCCCCAAAAACCGTTCGGGACGCGGTACTAACTGATTCCAGATATCGCTAGCTTCGCGTTGAGGGACCGAGGATTCACCTCATGTTCTGCCGCGAGTGTGACTTCGATATTTACCGACCAGCGACCGGCCACGTCGCCTTGAACTATCCAATGTGGCATTACACATACGCTCTGATGGACCGCCTCAAAACCAGCTTCACTTTGGCTAACGGCCTCAATGGGGAACGCCCACAATCGTGTTGGTCGATTAAAGCTAAGCTGAGCACTCATTCCGAGCCATTGGTCAATCAGTCCAACGAACTGCGTATTATCGATATTGAGTTGTTGGCCAAGTTGACCAAGCATTTCACCGCTGTCGTTAAAGAAAAAGCGATTCTCTGCGCCAGATGGCATACCTGCAAAGTTCCATTCCGAAGCAAAATGGAATGGTCGACCGGGCGGTAGACCTTCGATGAGATAAATGACTTGAAGTCGATCTTCGCCTGAAGCCAGCGTGACCGACTTGGTAATACTCAACGGCACACCCCAGGCATTGCCCTCGCGTCGCATTTGAAGCTGTACTTTCTCCGAGCTTCGACGAAGTTTGGCTTCATAGGGTAACGCAACAAAGTCACCGCGTTCCAAAGCCTCGGATCGCGCGACCGAATTCAGCGCGACATCAAGATCAAAAAAATGTTCTAGGAGGCTTTTTCGTGGATAGAGGTCATACACCAATCGATCTTCAAGCCCCTCTTGCTTAAAGACCACCCGGTCGTGAATGCTTGCGGCTTCAGTCTGATTGGAGCTTGCACCGGCACGGACTTTGCGATGATACATTTCCGGCCGACGCTGCATGGTCGCGAGTAGGTTGTGTTGGATGGCTCGAATATCGAGCTCATAAATCATCCCGCCGCGAGCCGGAGCAATGTACGCCGCCAACTGATCGTTGGCGATTCTCACTTCCGGAAGCAGATCTTTGTCATAGTCTTCCGAAGTGATTTCGGCCCAAGCACCATCGCGTCCGTTAGCTTGTTCAATAAGCGTATCGGCCGCGATGAGTTCGCGGTACGTCGCGTTTCTCAAATGTGGCAAATAGATGCCGCCGAAAGCGCCGTGCCAGTATGGACAGTTGCATTGACCTCGGTAAAGGTGATCTTCGGCTTGGGGTAGCAAGGCCTGATCGCCATTCGTGCGACGTGAATGTTCCAGTCGTCGACTCACTTCCATCATTCGGCAATACATTTCATTGGCTTCGCTGTATTTGACCCGAAAGTTTCTCCAATATCCTCCGCGAATGAATCGCGAGACTTTGCTCCAAATGGGTGAATCATGCAATTCGTGAACCGCATCGTCATAGGCGGTTTGCTCTTCAACCGGTAATGCCCATTCGGTCATTTCTCGATAGGAACAATCGGGTAAGAAAATTTTTCCAGCCGGTGTCGTTTGTTGAATCACTTCCCTTGGCGTTGAGGTTAACAGCCAATCGCGGTTGTCATTGAGGGCATCGAAAAAGTTCCGAAGCCAGCCCTTCTCATAGACGTGGACTTTCGTGTCGGGCCAAGTTCCAAACTTCTCGCCATCGTCACCGAAAAGCAAGACAGAACCTGGCGAAGCATAGGCCATTTCGCGGCAATACTGAATCGTGTCTTGCGCGTCCGCAAACGGAAGAAGATAACGAAGCCGTTCACTTCCAGGAAAGACGCGGAGGACATGACCGTCGTCTTCAGTCAGGAAATAGTTTGTTAGCTGTTTATCGCTCCAGCCAGCGGCCCGAAAATGAAAATCGTCTAAAATGGTGTACTGCATTCCAGCCGGAACAACGTCGCGGACCAACTGACTTTCCCAAACGCGTTCTGGCATCCACATGCCGGTGACCTGCGTATCAAATCGCTCGTTGAGCCAGACTCGGTATTTAGCAATTTGTCCGATGCGATCGCGGCTTGGAAGCATCGTCAGAATCGGCTCGTAGAACGGTCCTCCGACGATCTCGATTCGACCAGCCGCCACCAGCGCTTTCACGCGATCAATATATTCCGGATGATGGTCTTCAAGCCAAAGCATCAACGGCCCGCTCGTGTGCAATGCAATCTTTAGATTGCCGTAGGGTTCGAAGACGTCCAAGAAGGGAAGATAGCTGTCTTGATAAGCTTGTTCGATGACCCCGTCGAAGTTTCCAATCGGTTGGTGGTTGTGAAGCACGAGACAAAGTCGTAACGTCGCATTCATGATGGCTTGAATTTTGAAGATTGAAAACGAGTTTAGCGCAAATTGGCTGGAGTCCCGGCCGAACAGGGACACACCGTTTGTTCATCGACCGGGAACCCAATTCCAACCACTGAATTTGCTTTGTTTCGTGGCTGCTACCACACATTCGATATCGTCATTCGTTCCATTCCGATTGCCCTAGCCGATTCCGTCGAGTTCCGCTTGTCGGAACAACCCGTGCAATCGATACAACGCGAAAAAACACGTCGCAACCAAAGAAGTCCTTCTGTTTCTCGGGCCGGATGTTCAGTGGCTACCGAATTCAACAATGATTTTGAACTACGTTTGCTCTGGCACGATTCCGCCCCGAACAGAACATCACCTATGACAAAGTATTCCCGTTCAATCCTAGGTTTCGGCGGTATCGTTGTGTTGCTGACCGTATCCGTCCAAAGTCTGATCGGCCTCACTAGCGAACCTGGTCAAACCGGCGCGCCGCTCATGGAGCTTGAGGTCGGTTCGATCATGGAACGGGGGTTGCCAATCGCTTGGCATCCCAAAGAGGTGGTTTTGCTGAAGACCGACGGTTCCATCAAACAATTTGAACCTAACGAAATCCGCCGCCACTCGGTCCTACCGCAGAGCTTTCAACCCGATTCTACGATGCAGCTTCGCGGTCACTTACAGAAAGAATTCGGACGAAACTATGCCGTCGAGGGAACTGGGGATTTCGCGATCGTAGCTCCTTCGGCCACGATTCAGGTCTGGCGTGACCGATTTGCACAGCTCCAGCGGTCGTTCGATCAATACTTTCGAACGCGAGGCTACCCACTGAAGCCACTTGAATTTCCATTGATCGGAATCGTCTTTGCGAATCAAGCTGAATTCTTAAAACATGCTCAACAGGTTGGCGCAAAACTGCAACCCGGTGTCGTCGGATACTACAGCCCATTCACCAACCGACTTTACGCTTACGAAATGAATGGCCATACGGACGCTGAAGCCGAAGCACTAGCTACGATTTGGCACGAAGCAGCTCACCAAATCGCATTCAACCGGGGTGTGCATCAACGTCTATCGATCCCGCCGCTGTGGGTCCTTGAAGGACTGGCTTCGATCTTCGAAGCTCCCGGCATGATGTCACAACGTTCGACCATGCAAGCGACAGATCTCATTAATCGGACTCGTTGGGAGCGATGGAAGTCCCTCTCCAATCAACCGGAAAAAATGGCCAAGTTGTTTCAAGCGATGATCGCCGAAGATGAACTTTTCCGCCAACACCCGGACGATGCATATACCATCGCGTGGGGCGTATCACTTTATCTCGCTGAACGCAAAACCCAATCGTACATGAACTACCTTCGCAAGTTGTCCACCATGGGGGTAGGACAGGAATACTTACCGGGGCAACGACTGGTCGACTTCCGCGCG
>JANOAI010000425.1:0-5446 GCA_031411055.1 Pirellulaceae bacterium | reverse complement strand
CAAACTAAAAGTTCGACTGTCCCAAATCGTATAATACTGCGTGCAAATTTTGAAGTAGCACACATTCCGCAGGCCCGGAGGCCCGAAACAATCTATGCCGGTGGCGAAGCCACCGGAAAGTTGATTTTCTAGAGTCCCGAGACCCGGATGGGCGGTACAAGGCAAGTTGTGTCGCCCCTTTCGGGGCTTGGTTTACGAACGATATCCAAACCCGGGCTTATCAGCCCCGGCATAGGTTGTGCCGACCCTTCGGGTCTCGATCGTGCAAGGATATTCGATGTAGAACCCATTTACGGGCATGGTTCTCGACCTGGGAAAGTACAACTAATCGCGCGAGGCAGCCATGAAATGCATGATGTAATAGGCTAGGCTGAGGACAGCCTGCAGGGTTGCCGCGACGTAAGTCAGGGCTGCAGCATTCAGGACTCGGCTTACGTAGGGTAAATCCGGACCGCTTACGATACCGGTTTCAAGCAATAACGCTTTCGCTCGTGCGCTGGCGTCGAACTCGACCGGCAGGTTAATGAGCTGAAAAGCAACCATACCTGCAAACATGACAATCCCAAGGAGCAAGACAAACTTGCCAAGCGGAGCTAACGCCGTGAACATCAGCATCATGCCGATCATGAGTACGACCGAGCCAAGGCTGCCGCCAATATTGGCCACCGGGACGGCAAGATTGCGGATGACAAGGGGTCCATAGCGTTTCGCATCTTGGATCGCATGCCCTACTTCATGGGCTGCAATCCCAACCGAAGCCATCGAATTGATGGAATAGACATCGCGACTGAGCCGAACAACCTTGGTTGTCGGATCATAGTGATCGGAAAGGTGACCACCCACCATCTCTACATTGACGTTTCGCAACCCTTGAGCATCCAAAATCCGCCGCGCAGCTTGGGCCCCAGTCATGGAGGCAGCAACCTGGCTCATCGATTTAAAGGCGCTGTGCACCATCCACTGGGCCAACAAAGCCAGTCCGCCTGCACCTAGGATGAGAAACCATACCAGAGAAACGTTAGACATCTTCTTTACTTTTTCCTTCGAGGAATTGGTAGGGAAACGGGAACGAGCCCAAAAAAGGCAGAACTCGATCGACAGATCACTGAGGAGCATAGGCCGTGCCAAAAAATTCGAAGGCTTTTTTCAATTCAAGCCTTCCCATCTCTCGAACGCATTCTATTTTAGAACCAAAGTGACAAAGGAAAACCCTTTGACGGAGTCACTCGTCTCGTCAGCTTGAGTTTTAACCCCTAGGGAAGCGTTTGGTTTTGGATGGACACGATTGGGATCGTCGATGGAATGCGGGCTTGGAAAAATGTGCAAAATGGCATTTTCGGCGGGATGCTCCTCTTTGCGAGTGTACTGGGCTGTAATTCGCGACTGGCAGGTGTTTCGGCCGACCGACTTGATTCGGCAATGGCGACGTCGGATCCAAACGCCAAAGATGGGAACCAGTCTTCAAAAGACATATCGCTCGTCGATAGCAAGCTACAAGGGCGTTTAGAAAGCGTTTTGAAAGGGAACTTAGCCGATCGATTGTTATCGGCTGAAACCAACGCGGCATGGCAGATCATGCACGGGGTTATTGCGTACGGCGATGCGCTCCCTTTAGACATCGCAGGGCAAAGGCGATCGGCGACGGACTACTTGCTCCATGGTGGAATCGTTCAGGGCTGGGAGTTGGCGCCTGGAGACCAACTTCCAAGCACCGGTCGGCAAGGACTCAAGGCTCGACTCGAGCCGGGAAGCTATATTGGCCAAGGCCACGTCGATCAATGGCTTGCTATTCTCGCACAAATCGATTGTCCGCTGACAAGAGAAGTAGAGGCGCGCGAAAAGAAGTTCACGATTCTCGATTGGGCACGGCAGGCTCAATATGACGTCTCGGCGAATCCTGTCAAAGAATATTCATGGACCATCATCGCGCTCACTCGCTACTTCCCGGACGAGCAAACGTGGGTTGCAAAAGATGGAAAAACCTGGACGTTTGAACCACTCGCTGAGTTCGAGGCTCAACAAGATTTAGCGGAAAGTCCATGTGGTGGAATGCATCGACTGATGGGACTTGCTCATGCCGTTCAGTTTCGTAAACGGCATCAGGGCGAAATGACGGGCGGATGGAAGCTTGCACTGGAAAAGGTGGAAGATTCGATTCGAAGAATCAAGCAATTCCAAAATGCCGACGGAACATTTTCTACGAACCACACCTCGCGCCCCGGGACATCGTCCGATCTTTCGGCTACGATTAGCTCAACCGGACATACCATCGAATTTCTTTCGTATGCGTTGAAGCCGGAAGAATTGTCAGAGCCGTGGTTGGTACGAGCGGTTGATCGGTTATGCCATCTACTTGAGTTAACCCGCAATGCAGATTTGGATTGTGGCGGTCTCTATCACTCGCTTAACGGATTGAAGCAATATTATTCTCGTCGATATGAACTCCTTCAGTTATGACCTATGCCCGATTTGATCGCTCAAGGCCCACGTCCTCAAGATCGATGGCGTCGTTCGATTCCCGTTGGGAAAGCCTCTGAACCTTTTGTGATCGGGCGGGCTTCTCACGGGTGGGCGATCCCGTGGGATGACCGTGTTTCGCGACGGCATGCGGAAATCCATTGGAACGGAAAAACACTCAAGGTTTCGCGAGTTCTGGACGCTCGAAACCCAGTGTTTTATCGAGGAGTCAAACGCGACGAGTTCGAGCTTTCGGTCGGTGAACACTTTGTCATTGGTCAGACGACCTTCAGTATCGTCGATCAACGCGTAAAAGTTCTTGGTTCGGCTGACGATCAACCAGCCATGACGGAACATACTTTCGCGGCATCCCATCTCAGGCAATCTCGTTTTAAAGATGCGGATGAACGGATTGAAGTTCTAAGTCGGCTCCCCGATATCATTCAAGGAAGTAGCACGGACGAAGAGCTCTTTCGTCGCATGGTAAATCTTCTGCTTCAAGGAATTGCAACGGCATCCTTTATCGCGGTCATCGCGGATCCGACTCAAAACCAAGATCCACAAGTTACTGACGAGCCAAGCGTAGATGACACTCCCTTACCACAAAAATCTGCGATCAAATTAGATACCGTCGGCTTGTCTGAATCGTTGGGAGGTGAACTTACAGACCACGGCATTCGCGTGCTGCATTGGGATAGTCGCAATCTCACCGGCTTGCAGTTTTCACCAAGTGCCGGTTTGATTCGTCAGGCATTGAGGACCGCAGAAACGGTTCTGCACGTTTGGAGTCGCGGTGCCAATACAGAGCAGCAGTCGTACACGCAAAGCGAGAACATTGATTGGGCCTTTTGCACACCGCTCATGAACGAAGCGTGCCCCGGATGGGCGATCTATGTCGCCGGCGATTTTGGTTCGTTAGCGGGGAGTGCGGCTCGCGATGCAACGATGGCACTCGCAGGAGATCTTCAAGATGATATTAAGTTTACGGAGCTGGTGGGGACAACCCTGGTAAGCCTTCGGCAAACGCGGTTGCTCCAACGCCGCCAAGATAGCCTACGTCCTTTCTTTGCACCTGTCGTGAGACATGCGTTGGCTGCGAGCGATCCCGATAAGGTGCTGGCCCCTCGCGAAGCGAACGTTTCGGTACTTTTTTGTGACTTGCGCGGCTTTAGTAAACAAAGTGAGGAATCGGCCGATCGTTTGCTTGAACTCTTGCGGCGCGTAAGCGATGCTCTTGGAGTGATGACGCATCACATTTTAAATCGAGATGGCGTCGTCGGTGATTTTCATGGCGATGCCGCCATGGGATTCTGGGGCTGGCCATTTGAATCACAACACACTGTTCATCATGCAGCCCAAGCCGCGTTGGCGATCCGGGCTGAGTTTGAAGCTGCCGCTGCCATTCCCGATCATCCATTGGCTGGATTCCGAGCCGGTATCGGTATCGCAAGTGGAAAGGCCGTTGCTGGACGCATCGGAACGACCGATCAAGTTAAAGTTACCGTATTCGGTCCCGTTGTAAATCTTGCATCGCGTTTAGAAAGCCTCACCAAACAATTACAAGCCTCGATCTTGCTTGACGAGGCAACAGCCGAACGATTGCGAGCCACGGCCGACCCAACGGCTTTTCGCGTTCGACGAGTAGCTCGTTTGTTACCCGTTGGTATCAAGAATCCGCTTATGGTGAGTGAACTTCTTCCACCAGTTTCATCGAATTCAGTATTGCTTGATGAACATCTCGTCGCTTACGAGCAAGCGGTCGACGCTTTCCAAGACCGCGATTGGGCGGGTGCGTTTCGATTCCTCCACCAAGTCCCCGCCGAAGATCGGGTGAAAGACTTTCTAACCGTTTTCATCGCACAACACGGTCGGACTCCACCGGCTGATTGGCTTGGCTACATCTCTATGCCCGCGAAATAACGCCGCGACGGGCAAGTCTTGGGCTAACTTGAATGCCCTCGCTGTCGGCTAACAAAAACGTCGTAATCGTCTCGCGTATCGATGCCACGAGGAGCATGATCGATTCGTCCCACGACAAGGGAATGTCCGGCCTGCAAGAATCGCAATTGCTCTAGCTTCTCGGTTTGCTCAAGCGGGCTTTCAGGGAGCAGCGAAAGCTTGGCCAAAAAATCGCGTCGATATCCATAAATGCCGAGGTGCTGCATGAACAACGGGGGTTCTTGTTCAAGCATTGCCTCGTCCCAACTTCGCGGATAGGGAATCGGACTGCGACTGAAGTACAAAGCCTGACCGCGGACATCGCAAACAACTTTAACGCAGTTAGGGTCGTCCAAACGCTTTCGATCTCGAATAGGAGTTGCTAGGGTCGCTACCGATGCCTGAGGGTTCGCCAGAAGTAGGTTGTAGACTTGATCAATGGCCGACGGATCGATCTCGGGTTCGTCGCCTTGGACATTAATCCAAAATTCGACCAAAGGCGTCCGAGACGAGATTTCCGCTACGCGTTCCGTACCACATTGAGCGTCCGGATTGGTCATCTCCGCCACGCCACCAAATCGCAAGACTTCGTCCTGTAAACGTTGGTGATCCACCGCGACGACAAGTCCGTCGGGCAGAATTGCTTTGCTGGCAGCCCGATACGTGTGCTCCAACACGCTGCGCCCCGTTTCTCTCAGCAGTAGCTTTTCAGGCAACCGAGTCGATGCTAGCCGAGCCGGGATCACGATTTTACAAACTGGTTTTGACAACAAGGATCCTCGCCAAAAAAATCGCCATAATCGGACACGAGCTTCGCTCGATGTGAAGGTAGCAACTTTACTGTTTCTCAATCAGCACGTTAAGCCCGCTATGGTTAGCCGAAATGGCGTGGACTTAAGGAAAAAACTTTGTAGCGAAACGCCGCAAGCCGAAAGGTTCCTCAACATTTTCTCGCAAAACACCGGACGGTTTGGCCGTTCCACTCCTAAAGTCCACGCCATTTATGGTTAGCCGGACGGCGCCACTTTGAATCAGCCGAACGGCGTTAGCC
>JANOAI010000424.1:0-8915 GCA_031411055.1 Pirellulaceae bacterium | reverse complement strand
ACGAATTTCGACTTCAAGGCGTTGGCTCCCAGCAGAAGACGAGGATTTTCCAAACAACCCCAACTCAGGGGCTTGTCTTCTACTCCATAACGCAAATACTTGGCCAACCGATCACGTCAACCTTGTGCGATTGCCCTGGCTATCGCTGCGTCTAATTATTGAAAGCGATATCTGTCGAATAGCTCGTGAGCAACTACCTAAACTGATACGAGCTAAATTTCGGTCAAAAACCTGTCAAGATAGTTGATGAAGAAGCGTAGCTATTCGAGTTGATTGGCTGCATCGGCTCATTTGAAATCTCTCTTCCAAGTTGTGATGCTTGGTTCAGTGGCGATCGACTGAAGCGATTATCTCGTTTAATCGGCAGAGATCGCCAGCTAAATTCTGCCCCAGAACCTTCCGTAATGACAGTGTGGTTTTGGTAGCTATACAGTATTCGGTGTGAGTGATTGTAAACGACATTGATATCTGCGCGTAAGCTGCGTCTAATGATCGAAGCGGTTTACTGCCAAATAGCTCGCGAGTAACTATCTCGAGCGAGTCGAGCTAAATTTCGGACCAAAACCTGGCAAGATAGTTGAAGAATAATGGATAGCTTTTGGAATTGACTTGTTTTGTTATTGAGGGCGTGACACATGAATCTTATTGCACAATTCGACAGGTCGGCGTTTGAGCCCGAGACAAACGAACCTGTCGAATTAGAGTTGCCACTAAAGTTGCCGAAGGGGTTTCAAGCGATTCAATTTCCTGAAGTAAACCATCGGCAGATAAGCTTCGATAAAACGGTGGTTTATCCTCTCCCTGAAAAACTGCGGCAATCTGTTGAAAAATGCTTACGAGACTCTATCGATGCCGAGTCACTTGACTTCGAAAAGGAGTTAACCAAGCATGCTCGTGAGCATCGATGCGCCGCTTTTCGTTGGAAATCGCCTCTTGTCTATCCTATGCTAATTGACTACCTGCCGCCCCTAACGGTCGATCTTATGCAGCAGGCGGGCTCAACAAAAATGACTGAAAAGTCTACCAATCTGGCTAACCGAAATTTGGGGTTCTTCGCAAGGTACAGCAAGGCATATTGCGGCTGGTTAGTAAGTCAAAGCGAATACTGGAAAGACGTCGATTTGCTTTTGGAAACAGGTGTCATGCAGGATGGTACATCCATTTGCGCGATACCGCCTGTTTCAGTTCCTAAGGATATGAGAGTGGAAGCTGATTCGGATACTGCGGCGAGTATCGTGGTCATCCATGAGTTCTACGCTAAGTGGCGGCTTAAGAATTTGGCGACTATGGATTGGCCGATTATTCTTCAGCCCCTGCTAACTCCTACGACGCCATACACATCGAATTCACCCCGGGGAACCATCAACCCGGTCTATCCGGATATCTTTCCAATCGATGGCGACGGGATTTTGTCGAACATCTTAAACGATGCTTCTCAGAGCAACGATGCGCCTCATCTATCAAGTTGGCGAACAGTCATCTCCCGGGATTCTCGTCTAAAGAAAAGAGTGGATTCGTTTGCCCGTCGATTTGAGTTCCAGCATTATTGGCGTGTATTGAACGAGCGATACCCGAACGAGCTGGCAAAGAGTGTCAACGCACTGGACTCGTGCTTTGCCGAATATTTCGACGTTTCGGCCGATACGATTCGCTCGGACCGGCGGGCGCTCCATTGCGCAATCAATCGGCCGCTCAGCATGTGCTAAACGAGCGGCGTTGAATGGAGGGAATTCGGGGCATTGACGCGAGAATTCGTGCAGAATTTTCTCGCGGTGTAAATACGAAAACTCTTCGTCGCTGCATGTAATTCGGCTCTGAGAATCTTCTCAGAAATTGTGATCGCATTTGTCCGATAGTGCCAGCAGTCTCTCAGAACCGGATGACATCGGCGGGACTGCCGACAATCCCAGAAATGCGTGCTTACTTGCGGACTGGGCACCTATCGATTGCGATTGATGGCTGATGATTCGGCTTTGACCTAATGACACTTGTTCGCGCCGTTCGCGATACAAAATCAACTGCACAAATCTCACGGGCAACGTGGTCATCCAGTTCCGCGAGAATACGCGAAGTCCAATTTATAGCGAAGACTGTGAGGATGAGTCGGCTCATTCTCACAGTCATTTCTTTCACGTCAGGGCTTTCGCGGGCGAAGTAGACATCCAGACGTTGTCGATTTTCAAGCCCCCTAACGAGGTTCACGCATGGACTCATCAACATATCTCACTTTCGATGAATTTTTAGAACGCGCACCGATCTCGGCCTCGACGCTTCGAAGGCTGATCAAAAATCATCGCATCCCTTTCGTCCAGCCTGGCGGGCGCAATTCCAAAGTCCTGATACCGGCCGATGCGCTGGAACAAACCCGCTCATCCCCCGCAGTCGAGACACCCTCGATTGTCGTTTCATCACCGAAGCCGATTCGATTGTCGGGAAGGCGACCAAAATGGACACAACAAACAAACATAAGAAGAAAAGATAAAGATGCCAAATAAACCCAAGCATGAAGTCATTCAGTGTCAATTTTTTCAATGGAAATTGACTCAAAGAGCCGTCAACGGCGTTTTCTACGCAGACGCTCGATTCGCTGCAGACGATCGGGGGCGACATTCATTAGCTACGCGAGATCGTGCCGAAGCACTCTCCAATCTAGCTCAGTTGGATCGTGTTGTTGCCTAGGAGAGAGGATTGATCCGCGGCGACGTAAACGTCGAGCAGCCTCGACGCCTTGCGATTCACGAAGGACGTCGTCTATTCGAAGAGCATGTCGCTCGTTCTCCAATCATCGGAGGGACCAAAAATAGTACTCAGAAGCGTTACCGAACTGTCCTCGACAAACTCGAAGCGTTCGCCGCTAAGTCCAACATCACCGATTGGCATGGCATTGACGAGTATTTTCTAAAATGCCATGCAAGTAACCTCGAGAAAATGAGACTAGCGCCGAAAACCGTCTATACCGAAATCAACGTGCTTAAGGCAGCATTCAAATGGCTGAGCGGCCAAGGGCTGATCCAGGCTCCGCCCTTGAAGCTTCAAACAAGAAAACCGAATTCCCAGCGAGCCTACTGCTACAAGACCGAAGAGGTCGAAGCCATGCTTTCTCATTGCGATCAGTCGCCTAAGCTGGCTTGGTTGAGGCACATCATTACTGCTCTAGCATCGACGGGGATGCGCATAGAAGAACTGCTCCAATTGCGATGTTCGGACATCGACTTAGAAAACAAAATCTTGACGATAGCCGACGAGAGTGGTTTCGCCGATCGCAGCGCGGACAAGCCGACCACGAAGAGTGGTCGAACGCGAGAGCTTTGCATTCGTGATGAGCTCGTCGCGGTCTTTCAAGCGATTCCTCGAAAAGGGAAATTCGTCTTCGTCGGACCTCGCGGCGGTCGGCTGCGAGCCGATACCGTTCGCAATGTATTCGTTCGAGAGGTCATCAAACCGCTTGCCCCTCGCTTTCCGAAAAAGTACAAAAACGTCAAGGGATTCGAAGACGGTCGACTGCACAGCTTCCGCCACTATTTTTGCAGCATTTGCGCAAACAGCGGAAAGATTCCTGAGAGAGTCGTGATGGCATGGGTCGGCCACGCCGACAGTCAGATGGTGCAGCACTACTACCATCTCCACAGTGAAGAATCGCGTCGCAAGATGCGCCAAATAAACCCACTTGGTAGTCACGGCAGACGTCCTGCCGAAGACGCCGAGTAAAACTTTAGTTGAGGAGACTACCACCAAAACGTTTGCCACTGAGCCCGAAACTCGCCAATCGGCGAAGCGAAGTTTGGCACACTTTTGGCACAGTTGACTGTGCCAAACAAAAAACCAATGTTTTCGAGGGGTCATTTGAGAAAAGCGGAGAGGACAGGATTCGAACCTGCGGTAGGGAGTGAACCCTACGCCGAATTAGCAATCCGGTGCTTTCGACCACTCAGCCACCTCTCCAATTCAGGCACCATTCTTGGCAAAATCCGTGCCGAACGCAAGCCTATTTGGGCAGTGCCATGAGCTCTACCTTGCGAAAATCCACGGGATGGCTTTCCGATTGTAGGGAAATTGTCCCACTTTCCAGAAGTAAGCTGCCCTTCCCGGCTGATAATTCCTTCGCATGAGCGTCCCGTTCGTCAAGTTGTGGGGCTGAATAGACCATGACTTGCTGGCCATTGACGAAATGCTTAATCTCGCCCGAGCCATGCACTTCGGCTTCGATCGTCACCCACTGCTCGCCATGAAACGTCTCGGAGTTAGATGTCGTACAGTGTGGTAAGAATAGCTTTCCGTCGAGTACGACGTTCGTTCCTGGGGTGCAAAGATTGGCGGTGGTGCGCTTGTCCTTGCCGTTGCCGCCAAGAATTTGAAGCTCGATCGAAGTCGGGAAATCCTGATCCTTGGTCATCGTCTTGGGATCTTCACCATGCAGCATTAGCCCACTATTCCGGGTTGCCCATCCAGGTCCGCCTGGACACTGTTCACCGACAAAGCGACACTCGACTCGTAGCCGATAGTTCGAATAGGGGGTCTTATAGAACAAATGACCAAAGCGTTCTTCGTACTTCGGATATGCCTCGGGCTCGTATCGAACTTGGATCATCCCGTCGTTCACGCGAAATGTATTGCCATAGTTCTCGCCTAAGTCATGGTAGCGAATCTTCGGCGTCCAGCCGTCGAGATCCTTGCCGTTGAAAAGCTGAATCCATTCGCCTTGAGGTGAATCGGTAGATTGGGCATGCAATGTTCCAATCGACGAAATCGTTGCTGCGATGACGACGCAAAGATGTCGAATACGACGCATTTTCATTATAGATCCAATTTAATGATGAAGCAGAATTGGGTTCGTCGGTGTTTAGTCGAAGATTTCATTCGGGAACGAGGTTCGAACTTATTCGGGTTTTGCGTCGATTGCCTAGTTCGACTGTCCCAAATCCTTTAACACGAAGCGCAAACGAGTGGTTTGACTATCGAAACCTCAAGAAATCCACTCGCTTGCGCTTCGTGTTATCAATGAGATTATGCCTTCCGTAAGGATTGGGGACAGTCGAACTAGTGTGCCTGCTACCTTCACGGAGTGAAGGGCGACAATAAGAAATTTATAGCTTCAGAACGTGAGCCCCGTCATGGTGCCGGTGCTTGAGGCAAAGGTATCCATTTCAAGTCCAACTCGCTGGAGAATCGAAACAAAGAGGTTTGGCAAGGGATAATTCTTCTTTTGATCAAAGGCCAAGTGCTGGCCGTGATTAAAACCGCCCCCAGCGAATAGAACCGGCATGTTGCGGTTATCGTGATTGGACGCGTTGCCCAGATTTGAAGTCAAGAGAACGCTAGTATGGTCGAGCAAACTGCCTTCTCCATCTTTCGTCTCTTTGAGTTGCCTTAAAAAACGGCCCCATTGTTCTACCATAGCTGCTTCGACTAGCGCAAGCTGAGCAAGTTTTTCTTCATCGAGCCCATGATGACTCAATGAGTGATAGCCTTCATCGACGCCCTTGACCGGAACGACGCCACCAGCACCGCCGAGATGAAAAGTGATAAAACGAGAAGAATCGGTTTGCAAGGCTAGCTGAATCACATCGCCCATCACTTGTTGCTTAGCGATGAGATCATTGGGTGAGCCAACGTCGATGGGTGGTTTCACATTTACTTTTGGCTTCGGTCGATGAGCCCAAACTTCGGCGTCTTGCATTCGCTTTTCTAAGTCACGAACACTCGTAAAATAGGCATCGAGTCGATCACGATCGCTTGCCCCGAGCTCTCGCTGTAGTGCTCGGGCGTCCTCACCAACCAAATCCATAATTGAAGTGCCTTGCAACAAGCGTCGGACTTGTTGTGTGCGAACGTATTTTGCATCGTCAACGAACAGCTGCTCAAAAACGGCGCGCGGAGAGGGGTTAGCGGGAATCATGGCCCCACTTTCGGTATAACATGGGCTGTCGCTACCGTTGGCTGACAAAACCAACGATGAAAAGCGGGTTGCCTCGCCGAGATGTTTAGCCATCAACTGATCGATCGAGATCGAATTTCGAGACTTGCTTGCGCCACCCGCGGCTGAGGCGGTCAAGATGCTGGCTTCGGCTCGGTGACCTCCTGTTACTCCAGGATGCGACGATCCGGAAATGACGGTCAATTCATTTCGAAGATCTTCAAGCCCTTTGAGATAGAGCGACGTTTTGTAATCTCGACCGGATTGCTCCGGTTTCCAGTTCTCTTGATGCAACCCAAGTCCCAAGGTCACGGCAACGAAACGTTGGGGGGCAGCTTTCTCAGAAGCGATCGAACGATTCATGGCACTCAGCCACGGTAAGGCCATCGATACACCCGCTCCGCGTAAGACGGCTCGTCGATTCATCTCGCGACCAAAGTTGAACTGAATATTCTTGCCTGCGAAGTAGGAACTCATGAAAGGGCCTCGTACAAGCTATTTCGTTTGAAAGGTTGAACTATTGACAACTGACTTAATAATCGATCGCATTCCGTATTGCGACGACGCTGCGTCGTTGACGATTCGATCGATATCGATGCGATCGGCATAAGCGATTGGAGCCCCGGTTCCGTAGGCGATCAATTTCTCAGCATAATTGCGAGCCAATTGTTCTGGTTTTGCGACAACCAACTTTTGGAATTGTCGGATGTCTTTAAATTCATGGCCATCGACCGTTTTGTAGCCGGGATCGATTTGAGGACCCGGTTTTAGCCGACCGTTTTCCAATTTGAGATAGTTGTCGCGCCAACGACCAGCCGCATCAAAGTTCTCCAAGGCAAATCCGGGTGGATCAATCATTGCATGGCAGTACGCACAAGCCGAATCTTCGCGGTGCTTCTCAAGCTGATCGCGAATTGTTTTAGCACCGCGTATATCGGGTTCGATCGCTGGTACGTTTTCAGGGGGCGGCGGAATCGTATCGCCCAGAATTCGCCGTGCCACCCAAAGGCCACGCAAGACGGGTGAAGTATTCGTTCCGTTGGCGGTAACTTTGAGAATCGCCCCTTGAGTTAAAAGACCACCGCGATGACTTTCTGGTTTGAGCGATACTTGTGTGACTTCGTCGGACTCAATCGAAGGCAGCTTGTAATAGCGTGCGAGTCGACTGTTAAGAAATGAAACTTCGGAGTCGACGAATTGCGTCACCTTACCGTCTTTCTCCAAGAGAAACTGGAGAAAGCGGTGGGTCTCATCGAGCATCGAATTTTGTACGACCAAATCGAAATCCTGATAGAGCTTGGCATCGGGTTCCGTAAAATCGATTTGATCGAGCTCAAGCCATTGGGCGGCAAAATCGGGAATGAACTTCTTGCCGCGTGGATCGCGAAGCATGCGATCGACTTGTTCGTCTAAGACTTGGTCTTCTTTGAGTTTCCCTTGGCTGGCAAGCTTAAATAGTTTCTCATCAGGCATGCTGTTCCATAGGAAGTAGCTTAGCCTGGAAGCAATTGCGTAGTCATCCAATATCCCGGGCCTTTCATGGAAATAGAGAAATCGCGGCGAGCAGAGAAGTGAACGGAAACCCGCTCGGAGGGCTCCGGCGAGATCTTTGTATTACTCAAAGGCGGCGAGGGAAAAATCGATATAGGGTTGGACTTCCTGAGTTGAGACTTTTCGACGAAACGCAGAGTCAGCGAACTTGGCGATGATTCTTCGAATCGCTTCTTTGGGTTTCTCGGAAGTCATCGCAGTTTTTTCGATCGATCGACCTCGAAAGTCTTTTCCTGTTACTGTTTTGAAATCGACGCCAGAAAAGATTCGCTTACGAATATCGTCCTGCGTCGGTCCAGTATGAATACGTTCTAACGATAGCCAATCGATGCCAATGCCAGGAAGGTCTTGGGCGTCGCCTTCGCCGTTGGCTGCTTGACCACCTTCGAAGCGGGCTTGCTTCAAGGTGCGATCGTTCGGGCGTATTTCGATGAGATGACTAAATGGCAACCAAATATCCATCGATACGACTTTGGGTTCGTTGTGCGCTTCAAACGATCCACCCCAACTCAGAAGCGGAGCACTGGAAACTCCTTCACCCATCCGCACCGAGCACCATACGCCATGGTCTTCGGGCTTCTTCAGTGCTTGTACTTGAAACTGAAGACGATACCAGCCTGATTCTTTGGCTTCGGTTTCTGGCATTCGTCCATAGAATTCCAGACGCGATGACCATATCACGGCTTGATTGTTGACGTACTCCGGCTCACGGCAACGCTCGCGGTTGCGAGCAATCTCTTTGGCTGTCATCTCGCGTTTCCATTTGTCGTCGTCGGCATTGAGAACGCGTCGAAACATTTCATCCAGCGCGAGATCAACTATCTTGAGATGTTGTTCAAGATGAAAATGCGACATCGTTTGGTTTTCAGAGTATGTGCGGAACTCAGCCGTCTTGGGTTCAACAGGCATCTCGATCGCGAGCGGAATATCAATTCCGGTCAGATCTTGGAGGGTACGTTCCAGCTGAAGATTGGTGAGTCGCCGGCCTTGCACGCGGCCTACTTCGCGAAATTTTGCTTCTTGATAACCTTGCATCCAAGAGTGTGTCGCATCGACAAAGCGTTGGCGATTTTCCTCCGGAAGAGGTTCGGCATCCTTCGGTGGAATCTCGCCCGCCGGTTCGCTATCGTTGATTCGAGTCCAATTCGTAAGCGACTTGGGGTTGTCGAGTGAAACATCGAGCGACTTAATATCGAGCCCACCATCGGGAGTAGCACCTGAATGGCAGTCGGCACACGTCTGATTGACGAACTTTAATGGCGATGGAATTGCTTCCGCGTTTTCAGCCGACGAAAATGACGACGTGATAAGCGTTAAAGCGATGCAAATAATGAGCGTAAAAAAGGGGATTCGAAACACGGCATGAAGTGCGAGCTTAATCGCTACTGTATTCTGTATTCAAATTGTTGAGGCAGGACCGACGTTAGGAATCGGTTGGGGGTGAGGCGCG
>JANOAI010000423.1:0-4976 GCA_031411055.1 Pirellulaceae bacterium | reverse complement strand
GCTGCAGCCATCATCTTGCAGTGTGCTCGCCAGTCGATGCTTCGGCTACCCTTCGCAGGCTTGAAGGCACAGTCGAAGACCGGCAAGTGAGCATCTTTCAACTCAGGAGCCCCTTCGATGGTGTCATGCTCCGCGATATAGCTGACAATGCGTTGTGTTTGCGCATCATCGTAGCCTAAAGTCCTCAACCCCAGGTCGACGCTACCATTGATGATTTTCATCATCCCACCACCCGCCAGTTGCTTGTATTTGACCAAAGCAATATCTGGTTCAATTCCGGTTGTATCGCAGTCCATCATAAAACTGATCGTGCCGGTCGGCGCCAGGACAGTTGCCTGAGCGTTTCGGAAACCGTTTTGTCGACCGGTTTCGAGAACACGATCCCAAACCGCTCGTGCTGCATTTTTGAGATCGGCCGGTCCAGAATCATTGATCTGCTCAACCGCGTTACGGTGCATCTGCATAACCCGCATCATCGGGTCACGATTGTTCTCGTATTCAGCAAATGGACCGACAACGCCCGCCATTTCAGCGCTCGTCAAGTTTCCGGCACCATGCAGCAACGCCGTGATCGCCCCACACAGCCCGTGCGCAGCGTCCGAATCATAGGCAACACCTGTCGTCATCGCTAAAGAACCGAGGTTCGAGTAACCCAAGCCAAGCGGACGGAAGAGATGGCTATTGTGTGCAATACGATCGGTTGGATAGCTTGCATGATCGATCAAGATTTCCTGCGCGATAAAGAAGATCCGACAGGCCGACGTAAAACCGGCTGCGTCGAAGGTTGCGTCGCTATTGCGGAACTTCATCAAATTGATGGACGACAGATTGCAAGCCGTGTTGTCCAGGAACATATACTCCGAGCACGGATTGCTGGCGTTGATACGTCCGCTGTTCGGGCAGGTATGCCACTTGTTGATCGTCGTGTCGTATTGAACGCCTGGGTCACCGCAGTGCCAAGCACATTCCGACATGCGTTCAAGGATTTTCTTGGCTTCAAATGTCGGTGGTTCCTCGTCGAACTTATCACTGACCCAACGCGTCTTCCAAGTTTTGTTCTGCTTGACGGCATCCATGAACTCATCCGTCACGCGAACCGATAAATTCGCATTTTGGAACATGACCGACGAGTAGGCTTCGCCGTTAAAGTTCGATTCATAACCTTCGCGAATGAGGGCATGAGCCTTTTGCTCTTCCTTCCACTTGCACTCGATGAAGTCCATAATGTCCGGGTGCCAGACCTTCAAGGATTGCATCTTGGCTGCGCGACGCGTCTTACCACCCGACTTCACGACTGCCGCAATTTGATCGTAAACACGCATGAACGAAAGTGGGCCACTGGGCTTGCCACCACCGGAAAGCTTTTCACGACTGCTTCGGACCATCGACAGATCGGTCCCGGTTCCGGAACCAAACTTGAAGAGCATCGCTTCGCTGGTCGCGAGACGCATAATGTCTTCCATGTTGTCTTCGCAGCTTTGAATGAAGCAAGCCGAGCCCTGTGGGTACTCGTACGGGTTTTCAGGCTGCTCCACAGCACCCGATTCGACGTTGTAATGCCAATTGCACTTAGCACCCGTAACGCCATATTGCTGGAAAAGCCCAACATTGAACCAGACCGGCGAATTGAAGGCGCCGTATTGATGCAAGCATAGCCACGTTAGCTCGCGATAGAATCGTTCACCATCCTCGGCAGTGTCGAAATAACCGTCGGCAATTCCCCAATCGGCAATCGTTCGAGATACGCGATGAATCAGCTGCCGAACACTCTTTTCGCGCTCTGGCTTGGTTGGATCGCCGTAGAAGTACTTGCTGACGACGACATTGGTCGCTAGCTGTGTCCAAAAAGTAGGCACTTCGCAATCGGTCTGTTCGAAAAGAACCTTTCCGTTCTCATCTTTGATCGCCGCCTTCCGCTGGTCCCACTGGACCGTATCGAACGGATCGTTAACTTCAGTTGGGCAAAACCGAGCCTCAATCTTCAAACCAGAACGATTGCCTCGTGCTTCCAGTGTTGTGCGACTTCGTGTCCGACGTTCGCGTCCCATTTCTACAATTGCCATAGCTCAATTCGACTCCTTCAAAGGCAGATTTTCGGTTACTTCAGAATTCCAAGCTCATGTCGCCACCCGACAGCACGCCCAGATTCAACTATACATACATCCACTATGTCCACTCAAGGGTTTCGTACCCAAAACGAGATTCCTTATGCGAACTTTTTCGCAGGCGAGCCATGCATTTAGCACAACCAGCCGATTCCAGCCAAGACGAGACAGATACTACCTGTAGTTGAAAATCTTTGAGAGAGCACAAGCCATCGCGTCTGGGTCGCATACTTTAGCAACCTGAAACCCTATGTCAAACTTTTTATACCGTCTGACTTAAGTCCCTATAGCAAAGCACTTTGGGGAAGTGCTAGCGTTTCTGACGAGTCGTCAAATACTGAATATTTGTGATCGTAAGTCGAGTCTTCCGTGAAGGTTGTGTTAATTTTGATCCGGTGACCAATTTGAGGCGCCCAACCAAAACTTTTTCGGCAAATTTTTATCGTGGAAAAGTTGTCAAAAAAGTCTTGCAATGGGGAAGCAAATGTGCGTCGAATCGTTCACGGACCGTCCGATTTGGAACATCCACAAATTGGAATGGCAACGTGATACGTCGTGTACGACAACGCGAGAGAAGTGATCTCAAACAGGATGAAGGTTTTTGTGTTTCAGTTTGGGAATCTTTTCGTCCGCGAAATCTTTTCTGGCTTTTCGGTGGTTTAAACCTACGACGCCAAAAGTTCTTCCCACCACACAACCACTTTGCTCAAATCCTTATGGCCGGCGGCTTGTTGCTTCTTAGCCAACATCGCTATTATGCCATTATGGAGGTTTCAGAACAAAATCCGACGATCGGGGCTACGCCATTCACGGAATCGCTTGCGAATCCGTTTGCAGTGCTCGGTTTGTTCGAGTATCTCCCCGAAATCTACATGTACGTCAAGGACCGCGACGGTCGTTACATCCATGTCAATCGAGTTGCGCGCGAGGTCATGGGGATTAAGCAAGCCTCAGAAGCGGTTGGCAAGAATGATTTCGATTTTTTCCCTCCTGCGGTCGCAGCGCAATATGTCGAAGAAGATCGTCGCGTCGTCGAGTCAGCCAAACCGCTCACCAATCAAGTCTGGCTCGTGCCCGGTAAGACCGGTGTACCGCATTGGTATCTTTGCAATAAGATTCCACTGTTGGATCACCAAGGAAGGGTTGTCGGCCTGGCTGGTGTTAAAAGACTCTATGAACATGCTGGCACCGCTCCATCCGGCTACGCTCGTCTGCTCAAAGTAGTGGAGTATGTGACCGAAAACTTCAGCCAAGCGATTGAAGTTTCAACCCTCGCCGAGCTCGTCGAGCTCTCCGTCAGTCAGCTCCAACGAGAATTCGGTCGACTCTTCGGGATCACACCCGTCCAATATATTCGCGAAGTCCGAGTCGGCGTTGCGAGGCATCTTCTTGAAACCAGCAACCAGGCGCTGACGAGCATCGCTGTTCAGTGTGGCTTCTATGATCAAAGCCATTTCACTCGGCAATTCAAGGCTTCTACTGGGCTCACCCCCCACGATTACCGCCGCCGATTCGGGGTGTAACGGGATCTCACAACGTAGCTGCCTTTCGCCACATCCGTATCTAAACATCGATACAAGCTTATTCGTGTGAGCTGCATTTCAATTTCGAGCCTGGGGCGTAAGCCGATTTCTATACGAACTAGAAATCGGCTAGGCTCTCAGGCTCAATGCAACGCCACACCACAAGCTTCGAGCAATGCTTTCTGAACAACTAAGTCATGCTTGTATGAAAAGTCGGTTGGTTTTTCACCTCGAATAATACGAGCCATATCGACGGCGTCTTCGACGTAGCGAGTGTAATTGGAGAAGCTGACTTCTTGGGTCCCCTTTTTGAATCGATCGCGAGCCGTCGAAAGCGTCACCTTGGCCGAAGGATTGTCCAAGGGTTGAATATGAAAGGTTCCTTCGGTACCACACACCACCAAGTGACGGCGCAATCCACCGTCGACCTCGATCGCACTCGATTTAACCGTCGCCGTTGCTTTGGGATAGTCCAAGACAGCGAGCATATTATCCATCAACTTGTCATCGAGCGGCGAACTGTGTCGCGCATGCGACGAGATCGAAGTGGGTTCACCGAGAACGCCTATCACCAGGTCCAAGACATGACAACCAAGTTCGAAAAGAATCCCACCCGGGTACTCTGCCAAACCAAGTCGGTCATTGGGACCGACGACCTTGCTCATCACAGCGTGAACTTCAAAGATTTCGCCCAACCAACCCTTCTTCAAGAAATCTCGCAGCATGACGACCGCAGGGTTGTAACGATACATATATCCCATTTGGACCAATAAGTTTTGCTTTTCGGATGCATTGAGAATACGTTCAAACGCCGAAAGCGATTGCCCCGCCGGTTTGTCGATATGGACGTGCTTCCTCGCCTGCACGCAAACCTCCGCAACCTCTAACAGGTCTCGGACACGCGTTTCAACCAGAACTGCTTGAAGTCCCGGCACATTCAAGAGCTCTTCCTGCGTCATCCATTTCAGGTCGCGATACGCCGGTTGTGTTTTGGCTTGTTCGCGAAGTTGCGTGTCCGGCTCGACAATTCCCACCACTTCATAGTCTTCCGACTCACGGTAGACCGAGAGCTTCGTAGCATGCGCATGGCCCACACCGATCTGCCCGATTTTGATTTTCGGTTGTTCAGCAGCACGGACTTCCGAAATCAACGTTGGTAGGACAGTCGACACGGACAATGCCGACAAGCCAGTCAAGAAATCACGACGATGAGTCATAGTTGTTTCGTTTTACGACGCTTTCTTGTCGCGCCCGCTTCCTTCACGGAGTGAAGGGCGACATTAAGGCATTGCACGACATTTAGTTGCCGATTTAGCGGAACGGCGCAAGCCGTCCGGTATGTCCCACC
>JANOAI010000422.1:0-5179 GCA_031411055.1 Pirellulaceae bacterium | reverse complement strand
GTGTGAATCACCAGCTATCAATCGCTGGAAAATACGTAAATCGGGTGCGATTTGCTGCGAATCGCTCAGCAATGTTGCGAAGACTTTAAATCGCGGTACGTAGGTTCCTAGAACAACTAAACAGACGGTAAGCGGTGTTGCTAACAAAAGTCCAACCGGTCCCCACAGGGTCCCCCAAAAGACTGCCGCCAGAATGACTGCGATCGACGAAACGCCAGTACTCGAACCATAGACAAGTGGTTCGACAACGTTGTTGGAGAGTAATTCCATTACGACGATCATCAGAATAACGGCTACCAACACTTGATAGCCCGGGAAAATTGCGATGGCGATAAGTATTGGAAAAGATGCTCCGACTAAGGGGCCAGCATAGGGCACGAAGCGAAAAAGTCCGGCTAATCCGCCCAAAAGCAAGGCGTTCGGAAACCGTCCATCCGGCGCCAAGAACTTTCCAACCAACATCAGGCCGACTGAAAAAAGAAGGCCATACGAGACGTTCAAGATAAATTGAGCCAGCAGGTATCGACTTATTCGACTCGAAGCTTCCTGCAACGCTTCCGTCGACACGACGTAGTTACCACGACTAATGGTTGCAACAAATCGGTCGCGCAGATCGTCTCGATAAATGAGGAGGAAAAGCGCAAAAACCAATACGAGCCCTAATGTTCCGACAGGGCCGAGTATCGCCCCAGCACTTCCTGCCCAGGATCGAACGGTAAGCATCGAATCGGAAGCAATCTCAACAAACAATGGCTCTTTTGGATCTGATCCTCTGGATCCTGGATTTTCTGATTTATCGGCTGTCCTTGGTTCTTCATTTCCGACATCGGAAGAATTACCCGTGACTGATTGACTATACTCTTCCCCCTTTTTCTCGTTATTCGAGTTTAAGTCAGCCGAAAAATCAGCTGAAAGCTTGGCAAATTTCGCTGTCAATTGACGACCATAGTCGCGCACACTGGAAGCTTTCTTCAATAGTTCATCCTTGTATCTTGGAACGTCCGACGTCAACTGCGAAAGGTTTGAGACGAGAAGCATCACGGAAAGCGTGATAACTGCAACCACCACGCCGCTAGTTATGGCGACTGCCATTAAATTACCACATCCCCAGCGTTGGAGACGATTTACCACCGGAGTCAACAGAAAAGCCACAAGAACCCCAAGCGATAACGGGATTAGCACGTCTCTGGCGACGTAAAGTATGCCGACAAATCCAACAACGCATGCAAGCTGTGCTGCAGTAGCAATACTTTTGAGATCCTGATTTCGACGCATTTAAATTGGTCCGCGTTTCTTGGTGGAAGAATTAGGCATCCTTTTTGCTTTGGAGCGATCCGGCACGCTTAAATGCAAATCAACAATGGATAAGACCTGCTGAGGCAATGCGCGTGCCGCTTTAGTAACTTTCCAAATTCGGAGTCTTTCGATGTCGACTGACGTTTCTACTTGCGAAACCAACAAGCTTGGTTGTTTCCGTACCAATCGAGGCTTCGCCTTTCGAGTGTGGGCACCACACGCCACGTCGGTCACGGTCATCGGCGACTTCAATAACTGGGATCGAAATGCAAACCCATGCGTACGAGACGAAGGCGGAAACTGGTATGCGGAAATCGAAGGCGTAGTTGTTGGCCAAGGATACAAGTTCGCCATTACCAACAACGAAAAAAGTTGGCAGCGTATTGATCCAAGAGCAAAAGAAGTGACGAACTCGGTTGGGCACGGGATCATTACCGAGGACGAATACGATTGGCAAGACGATAACTTTACGATGGCTGCGTGGAACGAACTCATTATTTACGAAATGCACGTCGGAAGCTTCAACACCGTCGCCGGCAAGGCTGGGACTTTTCAATCATGCATCGACAAACTTGACTATCTCGTCGAACTAGGAATCAATGCGGTGGAGCTTATGCCACTCGCAGAATTCGCCGGAGACTTTTCATGGGGCTATAACCCGGCCCATCCGTTCGCCATCGAAACGGCCTACGGAGGTGTAGTCGGTCTCAAGGATTTCATTCGAGAATCGCATAAACGCGGAATAGCTGTGATAGTCGATGTGGTCTACAACCATTTTGGTCCTTCAGATCTCGATTTGTGGCAATTTGACGGATGGAGCGAAAACGAAAAGGGCGGAATCTATTTTTTCAATGACTGGCGATCAAGCACGCCTTGGGGAGAAACTCGACCAGACTATGGAAGGCAAGAAGTACGACAGTACATTTTTGATAATGCGCTAATGTGGCTCGAAGATTTCCACGCCGATGGTCTTCGCTACGATATGACACTTTACATTCGTGCCAAAGATCATGACGAAAACAACGTGATCGATGAAGGCTTTACTTTGCTTCAATGGATCAACTCAGAAATTGCCACAAGGTATCCCGGTAGAATTACTATTGCCGAAGATCTCCAGCGCAATTCGAAGCTGACCGAAAGCACAACGCACGGGGGCGGCGGTTTTGATGCACAATGGGATGCGGCATTTGTTCATCCGATTCGCGAGGCAATCACGGTCGTCGAAGACCAACATCGTTCGCTGGCGTCGATTAAAGAAGCCATTTGCAGCAAATACAATCACGACGTGTTTGAACGGGTCATTTACACAGAATCGCACGACGAAGTTGCTAACGGCAGGCAACGAGTCGTCTCCGAAATCGACCCAAGCCCTGAGCCAAATCGCTACGCGATTAAAAGATCGACATTAGGCGCATGTTTGGCGATGACCTCGCCTGGAATTCCTATGCTATTTCAAGGTCAGGAGTTTCTGCGAGAAGGCTGGTTTGATGACTCAAATCCCTTGGATTGGAAGCGGGCCGAGAAGTATTCGGGTATTGTTGCGCTGTATCGCGACCTTGCAGCTTTGCGATTGAATCGAAAGTCGATGAGTGCAGGGCTTTCTGGCCAGCATGTGCATGTATCGCGATGTGACGAAGAATCGAAAATACTGGTCATGCACCGTTGGAAAGAGCACGGCCCAGGCGACGACGTGGTGGTTCTTTTTAAGCTGAGTGAAGGCCCATCCGAGAATTATCGAATTGGCTTTCCTTACGACGGAATTTGGAAAGTGCTTTTCAATAGCGATGCCGAAGTATACAGCGGCTCAATGGATGGAACCGAGTTGTTGCAATGCCTTACCGAGCCAGAGCCTCTGGACGGCTTTGAATTTTCAGGTCAAGTCGCCATTGGGCCCTATGCTTGCGTAATCCTTGGTAGGGCCTCGTGATCTGTCCGAATTTCCTTCTGATTGGTAATCGCGCGACATGGTCGTATAACTTGCAATTAATGCGGAAAAGACAGGAAAAACTAGCGAATGGAAATTGGCGAGTCAGTTTTTTGCTCCCCATAGGGTGAAATCGATGCGGATATTTGTTTGGCACAAGATCTGCCTTAGGAAACTTCTACTAGAGACCCGGCCCGGGCCACTCGTTGCGCCAATGCGTATGCTTAATTTCTCGAATACGAACCGATTTCAGCAACCTGAAGTTTACTAGGCTTTGTTTCTAAACACGGATTCGCGTCACTCCGAGACGCGAATCATCTGCGTCTCGGAGAGACGTAGCTACGTAAAAGCTCATTTAGAAACAAAGCCTAATTAGAGGCCGCTCGAATCAATGCGATTGCCTACCGATCAGGCAGTCAGAACAAATATAGAGTGACAATGAATTCCGAACTCGAAGCCGACACAATCCAGAACTCGATGCGGTCAATTCGCAACCGGCGACATAAACGCATCGGCGAACTAAAAATAGAAGCTCAAAGATTAGTTGACTGGCGGGAATATGTAAAAACGGCACCCGTTGTATCGGTCGTAAGCAGTGTTGTGGCTGGTTTCATGGTGATCAATGCGTTTAAACGAACTCATTCCCCTAAACTCCAAGGCACGGAGGCTCCCTCTGCGACACCCTTGAACGTCGCTGAAGGTACAAAACTGAATTGGCTCATTGCCATGGCGATGCCAATCGTAACTCAAGCGGCAAAAAAGTACGTAATGCAAGGTCTAAATAATGCCATACAGCAATCGTCTCAAGAATTTAAGTCCAAGCAATCTACCTTTTCAGAGCAACGGGTTTCGGACAACTGATCAACGGTACGAATCGCCTGGGCATAGCGGAAGCGTCTTGGACTACGTTTCTTCTGGACAAATGCGCGATGATGGTATCGACCTATTTCGAAAGTATCCAGGCCGAGCACTAGCCGTCGGATTTTGTCTAGGTGCTGTAATTGCCTTCTCGTTGAGGAAAAATTGATGAGTGTAACGAACCCAAATAAGAGTCCGGTCTCCGGTGTCCTCGACTCAGTATCTGATTTGTTCGGTGATTTATTGGATATCTTTGAATTGCAAATCCGTCTGGGACGAGAAGACGCGAAAATAGCATTTCGTTCAAGCGCTATTCCGGCGATGACCTTGATTATCGCACTAAGCATGATCATTGCGGCCCTACCAGTCATGGGTTTTGCTGTAGCCAAATTAGTGCAAGAGCAATTCAAGATATCCGAATGGCTGTCCCACTTTGTTGTTGGAGCCTCGATGATCGCCATTGCATTGTTACTGATGGTAGTCGCCTTTCACATGCTCAAAATCGCCCTACGCGTTTTCAAACGCTCTACGTCCGAACTCTCGAATAACATTCGTTGGCTGAAATCGGTTGTTCGCCGAGATCTAACCGATGATGCCGATTCGCATCGCGATCATGCATCGTAATCATTTCGGACGAAGTGTATCAACCACGTCCCAATCGACAACTTGCGGTGGCAAGTCGTTTGGTTCGGGATCAAAGTCAATACTGTTTGGTTCGAAACCTCCCCGGACCAACCCTGAAATCGAACCTTCTCCGAGAAGTGTATGTTGGAAGTGCCGCAAGAAAAGGGTTTGCGGAGTTCGAGACCGGATCGGTGGGTCTCTCTAAGTGTGCCGCGTTACGGAAATCTGCTTTACAGTCAGGACTTTCGCTGCGCCCATTTTGGCTCTTTTCAACTCCCCGCGACTTGCTCCTCAATAGCCGTGCGCGATTGTGAAACCTGAAAATCTAACGATTTCGTCGAAATTCATGGTAACCTCTCCCATTGGGAGAGGTCGGACGCGGTATCGGCCGGGAGAGGGTGATCACACAACCGAGGGTTTGCTGGTTTTCATCCCTATCGAGAAGACCCTCTCACGCTCGCAAGACTCGCGACCTCT
>JANOAI010000421.1:0-3848 GCA_031411055.1 Pirellulaceae bacterium | reverse complement strand
CTTCGCAGCTTGGCAGCACGCACGACACGAACGCTGGACAAAGCCATTTCGAAAGCTATCGGATCGATCACATCCGATGACTGCATAAACTGCTTCAACGCATGCGGCTACGGCCTACGTGATTCCTAAAGATGCTCTAGTATCGTCTGGTGAATGACTCCCTCCACACCCATACACTGGTCTGATAAAAATGTGGGAATCGCATACAATACTCGTTCCTAGCCAAGGAATTCCGCGGTTTTCGAGTGTAAACGCAGGTTGTATGCATCAGCAGATTTCAGCCCTCACCCCCGACCCCTCTCCCATAAGAATGGGCGAGGGGAGGAAATATTGTCGGGTATATTTGCGAATGATTAAACACGATTTCCATCAGGCCACCCATACACTCTCAATGCGATCAGAAATTCCTGCCCGGTAGTTGTCATTGGCAAAGACTTGGTCGGGCGGTACTGTTTTCCGAACCCCGTCGAGAAGTCACACATGCGACTGAGCTGAACCTACCCATGAACCCCCAAATTTCTATCAACCGTCGCGACTTCGTTCGAGTTGCCGCAATCTCTGCGGCCACCACCATGATGACGGCGAAGTCGTACTCGCAAATTGTCGGTGCGAATGAGCGCGTGAACATAGGCATCCTTGGCTTTGGCCTCATCGGGCGCGTTCATGCCAGATCGTTTTCAGGTTTGAAGGAGGCTCGTATTGCCGCGGTGTCGGATGCTTTCAAGCCTCGCATGGAGGCATTTAAGGAAATTGCCGTCGACGCGACGGCACACTCGGATTTTCGAAAACTCATCGAAAGCAAAGACGTGGATGCGGTGGTCGTCGCCACACCAGACCATTGGCATGCGTTGCAGACGATGATGGCCTGCGCGGCGGGCAAGGATGTGTATGTCGAAAAGCCCACACATCTTTTCGTGCGCGAAGGCGAGTGGATGCAAAAGGTGGCGACGAAACACAAACGCGTGGTGCAGGTGGGCACGCAGCAGCGCAGTGCGCCCCATTATCAGAAGGCAAAAGAACTGCTGCGCAACGGAGTGATCGGCGACATCGCAAGCGTACAGTGTGATTTCTTTCGAAACATTATGCCTGGAATCGGCAATCCCGCGGATGGCAATGCACCCGCGAATTTTGATTGGGAGATGCATCTCGGTCCCGCGCCCGAACGTCGCTACAATCCGAATCGCGGCATTTATCATTTCCGTTGGTTTTGGGACACAGCGGGAGGACAGATGACAAACCTCGGCCATCACTCGCTCGACATCGTGCATTGGATATTCGACATCAAATCGCCAAAAGCTGTCGCCAGTTTCGGGGGACGCTGGTTTCTCAAGGACAACGGCGAGACACCCGACACACAAAACACCATTATCGAGTACGAAAAATTTCCTGCCATCGTACAGATCCGCGAAGCGGCAGCGGGTGGCGGTGAGCTGTCGACGGGTGCACTCGTTTTCGTCGGCACCAAGGGGACAATGAAGCTGAGCCGCGCCGGCTTTGAGATACGGCCCGACAAGAAGATTAACCCGCAGAACATCTTCGCCGCAATCATTGGCAATCATCCCGTCGGTGGTCCGCAACCAATCGATGAACCGAAAGGCCAGACATGGTGCGAGCCGATGACCGACAAGACTGGAAACGCGACGGAGCAATACAGCCTCCATGCCCAGAACTTCATCGACTGCATCAAGAGCCGCGACACGCCGAACTCTGACCTCGAGAGTAGCCATTGGGTCAGCACCACTTGCCACCTCGCTAACCTCTCGCTCAAGACCGGACGCAAGCTTTCGTGGGACGCTGCCGCCAACGACATTGTCGGCGACCAGGAAGCCAACGCGATGCTGGAACGAACCTATCGAGAGCCATGGGAGACAGAGCTCAAAGGACTTCTCACATGATTCGTCGCTCGTTCATCATCGCCGTCCCCTCGCTGATCGCTATGCCTACGCTGATCGGGCCACGTCATGCACTCGCCGCTGCCGGAGTGAAGCCAGGCCGACTCGGCATCTGCACTTTCTCGTGCCACCGGCACTGGGAAGCAGTGCGGAATCATCAATCAGGTGTAAGCTTCCAAGATGCGCCGAGCTTCTACGGCTACGTTCGCACGTTGGGTGCCGATGGTGTGCAGACCAGCGTGCGCGGGCTGGATAGTGCTGCTGTTAAAGCGATGCGCGATCGCATCGAAGCAGACGGCTGCTACTTTGAGGGCGATATTCGATTACCGAAGGCCGAGGCCGATCTGGCGGAGTTCGAACAAGAAGTGCAGCTTACACGAGAAGCCGGAGCCACCGTCGCGCGGGCTATCCTCACCGGCGGCCGACGCTACGAGGTATTCAAGTCGCTGGCCGAGTTTCGCAAGTTTCAGGCGGAAGCGGTCGAACGGCTCGGTCTGGTGGAGCCCATCCTGCGCAAGCATGGACTTAAGCTTGCGATTGAGAACCACAAGGACCTCACCGTAGATGAGCACGCAACGCTCATGAAGCAAATGAGCAGCGAGTGGATTGGCACACTCGTCGATACTGGCAACAACCTCGCACTGCTCGACGATCCCTATCGCAGCATTGAAGTGTTAGCCCCCTTCGTGCTCAGCGTGCATCTCAAAGACATGGCCCTGCAACCGTACGAAGATGGTTTCTTGCTCAGTGAAGTCCCTTGCGGTACAGGCTTCCTGGATCTGCCGCGAATGGCTTCCACGTTACGGAAAGCGAACGGCAACATTGTCTTCAACCTCGAGATGGCTACGCGAGAGCCGTTGAAGATTCCATGCCTCACCCAGGCCTATTGGCTCACCTTTCCCGAGCGACGCGTCACGCATCTTGACGCCGCGATGCGACTGGTCGAGACAAATCCGCCCATGCAACCACCGCCCACCATTGCCAACAAACCGATGCCGCAGCAACTCACCGAGGAAGAATCCAACAACCAGACTTCGCTTCGATGGATGCATCAACACCTAATTTCGTCATGACTTGTCCCTTTTCGTAGTCGTCCAACTCAGGGGACAATTCTGGCCACTTTGATGGTCAGAGCGAGAGCGAACGATACGCATGGGCGGCTACAAGATTACGTGTTTTGAAGTGGCAACAAGATGGTGAAGCAACTTCCTTGGCCGGTTTGACTCTCGACCGTCAATGTCCCACCATGGCTGGTGACAATCGCGTGGCAGATACTTAGCCCCAGACCGGTTCCACGCGTTACCAGATCCCGGCGTCGCGAACGATCGCCACGATAGAATCGATCGAAGAGCTTGGGTTTCTCATCGCTTGCGATTCCCATGCCCGTGTCTCTCACCGCGATCCGAGCATGTGTCGAGGTTGTATCGATATCCAGCGTAACGCGAATGGTGCCGCGCGCTGGCGTGAACTTAATTGCGTTGTCGGTAAGATTGTTAACGACCTGTCGCAAATGATGTCGGTTGCCTTTGACGACCGCTGGGTGGATGATTTCGTAGTCGAGTTGTAGCGATCGACTTTCGGCTACACCTGCAAACATGTCGCAGGACTGGGAGATCAACGCGCCCAAGTCTACCGATTCACCAGTAGCCATGAAGGTTTCGACATCGGCCTCGGTTTCGGCAAGCAACAGCAATTGATTAACAAGTATCTCCAGCGATTCGCTCTCCTCAATGATCGTTCCCAAAAGATCTTGATATTCGGATGCAGATCGTTGCGACCGCAAAGCCACTTCGGCCGTACTTCGCAGTGCTGCCAGCGGAGTTCTCAGTTCATGCGCCGCATTGGCGAGGAATTCTCGTCGTTGTTGTAGAAATTTCGCGATTCGATCGAGCAATAAATTGAAAGTGAGAGAAAGATGATCGAGTTCATCTCCGGTGCCGCGAATCGGAAGTCGTT
>JANOAI010000420.1:0-4784 GCA_031411055.1 Pirellulaceae bacterium | reverse complement strand
GCAAGGTTTTGAGTTCAATCACCAAGTTACCTTGCAATTCTAGCGCCCTTCTTTCAAACGAAAACCCCAACAAACAAAACTCCAACTCAATTATTCAGCCTCGACTACTTCACCCTCCCGCTCTTCGCGGAGGGTGAAAGTAAGTGGCATTCTGCCACCGCAACTCCGCCGCCGATTGGAATTCACTCGCTGCACCTATTAAAGAACTGCTCTAGAAACAAAGCCTCGATCCCACGAACGGTTTAGAGTCGCGTTGCGAAACTATGGTTTCTTAATTCCGCGGAACTGTTCGAAGAAGGGACTGTCGGTTGAGAGTATCAACTGACTGTCTGGACCGATCGATTTTTCGTAGGCTTCGAGGGTTCGAACGAAGCTGAAAAAATCGCCGGTCTTCTTCATGGCGTCCGCAAATCGAAGAATAACATCGGCGTCGGTTTTCCCGCGTATCTCGTTGGCTTTTTGTTGGCCTTCACCTTCGATCTTTGCTACTTCCGATTTCGACTCGTTGATAATCGCTGCTTTGAGTCGTTCGCCTTCATTCACATTCCGAGCCGAAATGGCTTGGCGTTCGGATACCCATCGATCAAATGTCTTTCGTCGCACGCTCTCGACGAAGCCGCTTTGAGAAATCCCGACGTCGATAAGCTCAATTCCACGGCTGGCATTCTCTTCGTTATCGTTTTTAGCAGCCATACGCCGCTGAGCCTCGGCTTTGATCTTCTTCAACATCTCAGCCCGCCCCACCCGAATCCCCTTTGGTTTGTTCTCTTCTGCCTTCAAGATTAAATCGGGTGGTGCATTCGCCAACAGTGGTGCATCGTCGATTGGCGTGGTGCTAATTTGAAGTGTCCGATTGGTGCTTCGAACAAATTCTTCGAGGTCGTTTTGAGTGACGACGTCGCGAATCGAACTGCGAACGATTTGTTCGACACGTTGTTCAGCAATATCCATGGTTCGCAATCGCTGGACAAAAAGAACCGGATCGCTGACTCGCCAAACCGCCCAAGGAGTCAATTCGATCTTCTTGTCATCGCGAGTCGGAAGATCCGGCAACAGGTCCCCTTGTGTGTCACCCCAAAATTGTTTGACCTTTGGGATGCGGGCGACGGTATCGACGAACGGAATTTTGAAATACAAACCCGGATCGGTAAAGCTATGCTTTGGGGCACCAAAGCGCAGAACAACTCCCATTTCGCGTTCATCGAGAATGAAGACGAACATGGGCGAAATCAAAAGCAAGACGGCCAAGGCGGCCAAAACGTAAACGATTGGTTTCATGGCTATTTACTTCGCAGATTGTTGGTAGTGGGAGCGGCAGGACGAGGAGCCACGGCTCTTGGATCCAGATTCAAGATTGGGAAAGGCTGGTTGATGCCGCCGTCCAGAATAATCTTGGAACCGCTGTTTTGGAGGACTCGTTCCATTGTCTCAATGTAAAGCCGTTGTCGTGTTGCCTCCGGCGATTGCTGGTAGCTTTCATATTTCGCAAGCAAGGCCGAGATCTCCCCTTGCGCTTCGGACAGACGCCGCGAAGCATAACCTTCGGCTTCGCGAATTAGTTTGTCGCGTTGGGCTTCCGCCGTTGGAATGAGCTGGTTGCGTTCTCGTCTTGCTTCATTGATCAGCTGATCTCGCTGCTGCACCGAAGCGTTGACTTCATCGAAGGCTGGTCGGACCGTGTTGGGTGGGATCACTCGCTGCATCTGTAAATCGGTGATGGCAACGCCGCAGCCAAGTTCATCGAGCCGAGCTGACAATTCTCGCCGCGAAGCTTGGGTAATTTCTTCGCGTTTGCCGGTGAGGACTTCTTCAGCAGAATAATCTCCAACCACGCGATGCATCACGCTTCGCGAGACCGCGACGATAACGCGCCTAATTTTTTCGTCATCACCGCCAAAGTTGAACAGGAAGTCCTTCGGCTCGTCGATTCGCCAGAAGACGTTCCATTCGACCACGGCCGCAAAAAGATCGCCGGTCAAAATGAGCTTGGCTTCTTGTTCATTCGATCCAACATAGGCATCAGGTTGATTATGTGGCAAGCGAAGGGAGTGCTCACCTTGATCGATAATGTAACGTTGGTCGATCCAGGGCAGCTTAAAATGCAAGCCGGGTGGATCACTCCGGAGGTACTTTCCAAAACGCAAAACGACGGCTTGTTCGTGCGCGGCGACGGAATAAACACCCGACATCAATGCGTAGGCGATGGCGACTACCGCCAGGCCGGTGGCGAGTATCCCACCGAAGGCCTTCCAATCGCCGATTTGCAACGGAATTTCAGGTCTTCGTTGATTCATTGCGAATCCTATTCTTTCAATAACTTTGGAGAGACGCTTCGAGACGGCAATTGCTTGCGACGATCATTGTACCCATTTTAGAAAAGTACGTTGATACCCAAGGCTGGCGGCCAAGCTTCAGCCGCTTGTGCAGTAGAGAACGCCTAATGGCTGGACTCCCACAGAGATTCAGCCACTAAAGGTGCCGAAGCTATCGAGGAGCATTTGCACAACCAGCCGCCATCCGTCAACAAGGACGAAAAGAAGAAGTTTGAACGGCATAGAAATCATGGCCGGCGGAAGCATCATCATCCCCATCGAAATGGTGACCGAAGCAATCACGATATCGAGAATCAGAAACGGGAGATAGATTTGAAAACCCATCATGAAGGCGGTCTTAAGTTCACTCAACATGTAAGCTGGTAGCAAAACGGTCAGTGGAACCTCCTCGAACCCATTCGGTGGCGGGCTATTTGGAGAATGACGACTATGAAACAAAAGTACGTCGTCGTGATTGCCAGCCATATCGATTTGACGCGACATGTATTCGTGAATCGGTTTGACCCCCCGCTCCCAAGCTTCTTCCATCGTCATCTTACTATCAGGGGCCGTATACGGTTTGATCGAATCTTCGTAGACGCGACTCCAGACAGGTGCCATCACAAACAAGGAGATGAAAAGTGCGATGGAGGTCACCACTTGGCTTGGTGGCAATTGGGCTGTACCCAGCGCTTGTCGAAGCAGGCCCATGACTACGATGATGCGCACGTAGCAGGTGGTCATCAAAAGAATGGCCGGAGCAAGGCTCAATACGGTCAACAGCAACAGAATCTGAAGCGAACTACTTAGACCTTTCGGGCTGACCCATTTTGCCGGTCCGGCCAGCCACTCATCTTCGCCACCAGCTTTCGAATCGCTGGCCTGACTATTTCTCCCTTCAAGCGGACCAAACAAGGAATCCGATGCAGATCTCAGCAGCGGCGTTATGCCCTCTGAATTTCCAACCATCGATTGTGGAACGGGTCGGATGTTCCCTGAATCTCGAATCGCCTGTGCGTTTACCGGCTGCCCACACCAAACAAATACCACAAGCGCGATCGCATAAATAACACAATTGCGATGGAAGGTTGGACGTTTCATAAACAAATGCTGGAACATAATCTTTACCCCAGGTTCTCAAATTGCGAAGCGGAGGTACGAGGATTTCGAACCGGTGCTTTGGTTGCTTTTTTAGTTGAACCAAGCGTGATTTGCTGAAGCACATCGCGAAATGAATTGCTGATGCTTGTGCTCGATTGCTGTTCGCATAGTCCTAATAGATGAGCCACTTCATCCGGGTTTTCGATTTCACTGAGCGTGGTCGTTTGCCCCAATTGTTGTGAGACAAGCAAGACCTTATTGCCAAATCGAATCAAGTACATCTGCTGACGAGGCGCGAGCGGCGTTCGGCCAATCACTTGCACGACTTCCTTCGGAAGAAAGCGTTGAGGCGTCGGGGAAAGGTTGCGAAAGATACGAGCGACGAGGAGAAACAAGCCGATCACGATGAGCAAACTGACAAACATCGAGATCGTCGAGGACCAACTGCTTGTCGGTTTCTTGAGACGCGATTCACCCGACTTTTTTTCATCGGGGCGAAACGGAAGTGAATAGCCAGCTTTCTGTTCAAAACTGGCTGGCTTTACGTCGTTGGAAACGAAAGCAGGATTTGAACCGGTCCATTGGGCGGACTGCACAGAAGGATTGGTAGCTGTCGATTGCGAACCAGCCGTGCGTGGTTGCATGCGGACGATGGACGGGTCGCTGTAGCTATTGGAGGGTACTTGTTCAGCCGACGAACTCAGTTTGAAATTCTGACCCAGCGCAAGGTTTGGCGAGGAACAAAGAATCATCATCCATGCGAAGACGGCTAATGGGATGAACGTCTTCCTGGCTCGAGAGTCCGACCGCGACCACGTAGACGCGAACGCGGCAACGCTGAATGGATCGATCTTCGAAGCGGTGGACGCGTTGAGTTTAGTAACGGCAGCGGAGAGGTAGAGACAGCCTATCGCGGACGGAACCTGCCTCAGAAAATCAGCTGTTGGCAGCATTTTCGTTACCTATCAGTTCGGCAACGCGAACGCAAAAATTGTCGTTCAGGACAAGGACTTCACCGCGCGCAACCAATCGTCCGTTCACGTAAACATCGACGGGGTCGCCAGCAAGTTTATCGAGCGTAACAACGGACCCACGGCGCAATTGCAAGATCTCGTCGAGATTCATTTTTGTCCGGCCGAGTTCGATTTTGATATCAAGATTGACATCGCGGAGAAGATCCATCGAAATCTTTTCGGGAGGTCCACCTTCCCCGACAAGTTCTTCTAGACGATAGCTCTGAGGCTTCGGGCCTCGCAACGAATTCTCGACGTCTTTGAGCGCATCTTCTGCTTGCTGAAGCAGCTTCTCGGTATCCTGCGTGTCACGAGATGCTGTCGGAGCGTTTGCTGTGTTTTCGGTGGTTGGCGGCTC
>JANOAI010000419.1:0-3779 GCA_031411055.1 Pirellulaceae bacterium | reverse complement strand
AAGAGCGAGCAGACGCTGCGGGCAAGACTCAGTTAGAGGTACAGAGATGGTTTCATTTCCGCTTTGATCACGTCGTTCACGTCAAGATGCAACCATTGGCTACGCCTTCGACGATCGGAAGACCAACGAAAGGATAATGCTGAGACCAATCATTTGAGCCGTACCAGCGAGACACCATTTGGCGACCAAGTGACCAGGATAAGGTGCCACACAATACATGATCGATTGGTTACCGCAATAAAATACCGCCGCCAGAAATCCAAAGAGCATACTGCACGCTAAGGAACGCTTTTCTGCGACAAAGGTCGCATAAAGAATGGCAAACGCGACGCCGACGAGAGCCTGACCGCCGAACATGTACGGCATACGCTTGACCATTTCGTCTTCGGTTCGCCAAAGCTCTTTCGTCGCTTCGTAAGTCGGTGCTAACCAAAATCCGTGAATCAGGAAGTCAGTCACCCAAATGAATGCAAATGCAACAACGCAAGCGATAATAGTTCTTGTCAAGTTCATGGCAAAATCTCCTCAGTAGATAGCAGCTTTCGAAATCATCGACAATGTCGGTAACTCTTCGATGTGAAATCGTTGATGGTACCGAACATTGAACAGTTGAACTCATTGACCACTATACAAGAACTAGCGTAAAGGTGCTGGGGTATTAAAAGTTTGGTATTGCAATGCTTTCCGGCATGCGAAAATTTTCATCCCGAAGTGATGCGGAGACAATAGCCGGTGCGTTGCGCGTAGCGACACCACCGAGAAGCTTCGTGTAGCAACGTCCGATCCCTGAAAGGATCGACGAATCTTTGACCCTGTCAGGGTCAGTCGAACGATGCTTCGTATCCCGGGGGTGCGCCGCTTCGCGGCGACCCCCGGCTAATGTCTTAAATCCCTTTCGGGATGAAGTTGGAAGAAGTCCGGTACGAATTGGATAAGAACAAGCTACACGTCAACCCGGAACTTTTAACAGTCCAGCATTTGCCCGCCCTGCCCTACCCTCGTTCCCAGCGGGTCGCGAAAAGTCTGGCGATGATGATGAAGGCTAATCCCGAAATGAGTAGTACGCATAGTTCTTGACGGATTTCAATGAGCGGTAGCTCACGCCAGAAAATTTTGTTGTAGCCATCCAAGGCCCACGCGTTGAATGTAAATTGACCTACCCGCTGAATGTTTTCGCTCATCAAGTAACGCGGGACCATGCTGCCACCAAGTGCACTCATGGATAAGATCACGATCGTCGAGATCCAACCTAGTTGTGTTCGCGTTCGGCTCATCGTGGCTAACATCAACGCAAAACCAGCCGCCGCACCCGATGTGACCAATGTCATCGCGATAAAGCCGTCGAGGTGTTTGAGAAGCTCGAGTTTAAAGACGATTGCCCCAAAGCCAAACATAAGTGTCGTTTGAAGGATGCCGATGGCTGTCAGGTAGCACCATTTACCCATCAACAAATGATCAATCGTCATCCCGCTACAAAGAAGTCGCTCTAGCGTTGAGTTTTCTCGCTCTTCAAGCAAAGCTCCACCTGCCGTCGTGGCGCTGAAGAGAACGAACATCACGGCGATACCAGCGGCATACATGGCGATCATCGGATTGGTTTTTTTTGCCCCGAGGACATCGACCAGAGCAATAGCTGGCGAAGCAATGGAAGGCATCGTAAACGCATTGGCTTGCTGGGTCGCATCGTTTGTCGAAAAATCGGCCGCGGCGACGGCTGAGACAGTTGGGCTGCCAGCCATTCGGATTTCGTAAGCCTGCGTTGCATTGCGTTCCATTTGCGAGGCGATCGATGACTTCTGGACTAGCGCAACGATGACTTGTCCAGCGACTTGATCAAAAGAATCGGTGAGGATCTCGATGTGTTCTGATCGTGAATTGGGGGCCGGTGCTTTGAAAACGATGGCTGCATTCACCAAGCCTCGTTTAACTAAACTCTCAGCTGCCTCTCGTTTAAGGGAAGGATAGGCTTCCGTAGGTACATTGGGCGTATTGCTAGGGTGAAGTCGCACGGAATGTGTCAATTCAAGCAATCGAATGGTGTGTTGATTCGTTGCGCTACCCGCTTCATCGCAGAACGCAATCTTGAGTTGCGGTGTGTTGCCACTGCTCCCACGCGACCCAAAGATCCATGCGAAGATGCTAAAAAATAGAATCGGTACCAAAAAGGTAAGTACCAACTCGGATTTGTTGTGCCACAAACGAAGGATACTAATCTGGATGATGGTTCGAATCATTCGCGGAGTTCTCGTCCCGTGAGATGGATAAACACATCGTGCAGATTGGGTTGGTGCATTTCAAGATCGAGCACATTTCCGCCGCAGGCTCGGATGCGTTGCAACAAGGCAGGAAGTTCCTTTGCCGGATCCAGGATCTGCGCTACAAAGCAGTGGTTCGTTTCATCCCAGTCGAGATTGGGAATACTGGCTGTTAATCGTCCATCGACTTGTAAGCAGACGTGGCGTTCTGAGCCGGTTGTATGTTCGATAAGATCGCTGAGAGTTCCGTCGGCGATGATCTCACCCGCGTCGAGAATGACAATTCGATCGCATTGGGTCTCGGCTTCGTCGAGATGATGCGTCGTGAGAATGATCGTCGTTCCTTCATCGCGCAGTTCTTCCAGCATCTCAAAAATGCGTTGTCGGCTTTGCGGATCGACGCCGACGGTCGGTTCATCCAAGAGCAAGACCTTCGGGCTGTGGAGAACTCCGCACGCGAGGTTAACGCGTCGCTTCATGCCACCTGAGAAAGTTTTAACGAGATGCGACTTGCGATCTTCCAATCCGATCCATTTCAGGGCCCAATCGATTCGCCATTTTAAATTACGACCGCGTAGACCATGCAAGCTGCCGAAAGCCGAAAGATTTTCTTTGGCGGTAAGATCGCTGTAGATCGCTAGCTCTTGTGGGACGACGCCCAGTTGGGAGACAACGCCTGGTTTCTCAATTGATTTCCCAAAGAGTTCAATGCGGCCGCGATCGATTCTGAGCCGACGGCAGATCGCACGCACTAAAGTCGTTTTCCCCGCACCGTTCGGCCCAAGCAGCGCCAATCGCTCGCCGACCGGTATTTCCATCGAAATGCCACGCAGGGCTTTGGTCGAGCCGAATGAGCGTTCGACCTGGTCAAGTCGGAGTGCAAGTTCGACCGCCGGTACTGCGTTGAAATCAGGATAAAGAACGGCGGTTTGGGGCATCGGTAATCGCAAGGTTTGCTATCATTCAAAAAAGCAGTACATGTTATTGCGTATAATATATTGGCTGGTCCAGCTCAAGATGAGAGAAAGTGAAACATGCGAACTCGACGGATGCAAGAAGAAAGCCAAGAGCCGTCCGACACGGAGATCCGCGACGAGATTTTGCGGCTACTTCTGATGGTTCCCCGGGATGCCACGATCTGTCCCACTGAAGTCGCTCGGTCCTTGCGGCCCCAGTGGAAGCAATGGCTGCCCCTTATCCGTGAAGTCGCCATCGAAATGACTCGCGAAAACGAAATCGTCGCCGTACAACAGGATGCCGTGGTAGACCTGGAGACTGTCAAAGGGCCCGTTCTATTTAAGTTAGCGCGTCGAGAAGGTTTACGCGATGGCTAGTGTCGCGAATTGAAATTGCTCGGACAACAGGCGGATTTCCCAGGTAGGTCGATTTTTTTCTATCGAGCTTTCTTTTGCCATCGCAATCCGTGCTCCGCGTCCCGTCGACGGCTTCAAGCCGAGTTCGATCCCGGCCTTGTGCAAAGTAAGCCCCGAGCAGCCTTGTGCCAAGCGCGACCCCAGCGGCCTT
>JANOAI010000418.1:0-3864 GCA_031411055.1 Pirellulaceae bacterium | reverse complement strand
CTTCGCAGCTTGGCAGCACGCACGACACGAACGCTGGACAAAGCCATTTCGAAAGCTATCGGATCGATCACATCCGATGACTGCATAAACTGCTTCAACGCATGCGGCTACGGCCTACGTGATTCCTAAAGATGCTCTAGTCACTCCTAACCCGGCGCGGACGGCGTTGGTGTCGAAAGCGTTGACGGTTCCATTGCGATCTGTCAAGTGGCGCTCCGACGACTAGGTCAGGGATACTATCACCGTTCATATCGCCGATACCGGCGGCGGAATATCCGAATTGATCGCTGTTTACCAATGTTGGACCGCCATTCAAGCTGTGCGCGATCTTGGTACTCGCTTTCACCGTTCCGTTGGCGTTCATTCGCAGAACATAGATCGCCCCACGATCGGTTCCGCCGGTATCGTCAAGCGTTGACCCAACTGCGATATCCGTCACACCATCCGCATCGATATCTCCCAAAACAGCAATTGAACTACCGAAGCGGACGCTATTTGCCAAAACTGGCCCCCCGTTCAAACCACTTGCGATTTTCGACGAGCTCTTCACGGTTCGATTGGCATTCATAAATAGAACATAAACCGCTCCGCGATCGGTCCCTCCTGTGTCGTCACCGGTAGCGCCAACGGCGAGATCAGTTACGCCATCGCCATCAATGTCTCCCAACGAGCCGATCGAAGTCCCAAAAAAATCGTTCATCGCTAAATTTGGGCCGCCGTTGAAAGCACTGCTAATACGCGTCAGCGATTTCGAAGCCCCACCCTGTCTTGATAGACTTACATAGATTGCACCGCGAGCTTGACCAAAAGTAAATTGGGGTGCGCCGATCGCGAGATCAACGATTCCTTCACCATCGAAATCGCCAATCGCAACAATTGCTGCGCCAAAGCCAATCAAACTGCCGTTGCCGCTAGTCGTTTGCTGGCTTGATGTTGCGGTCCCGTCGCTAAGCATGGATTGGACATAGATGGAATCGTTTCCTCTCGATCCAACGGCCAGGTCGGGGGTTTCCACGAACCAACGCCTTCGAAGTCTCAACGTTCGATGGCGGTCAATTATCGGGTTTGAATGTCGACCTTTCCCGTCCCAAAGTTTGCCAAGCGAGGTTGCCCCGAGGTTGTACTTGCTGCGCCAATTCAACTAAAGTCTCGAAACGAGGGTTTTGTCTGCACCGTCGGATGACCCGAAAGCGAAATACTCGGACCTTATTATATCTCAAAGGGCACCCCGTTGTTCCGGCGCAATGGAGAGTTAGAACCCAAAAAATCAGTGGAAAGTACGCGAGGAACCAGCGGTTTTTCTGGAATTTGGTAAATCGGTTGTTTAGACCGCCTTTTGAAAATAGGAGGAGACTATTTCGGCGTCACCACGATGGGGGTGGTGTCGATCTCCGAGGAAAGGCCACGCAGATGCAGATCGAAGAATTGCTGGATGCGTTCGTCTAATATTTTGCTTTTAAAGCCGTGACCGCCATCGGTCATCTCTTGGAATAACGATGGAACACCTGCTTGCTTCAAGGCCGCGTGAAGCTCTTCGCCTTGCGCAAATGGAACAAGCGGGTCTTTCGTTCCATGGGCGGTAAAGAAAGGGGCGTCGCCCTTCGATATGTGTGTTACGGGTGAAGCTTCACGAGCTACATCCTGTCGTTCTGATATCGTTCCACCGAGTAGTAAAGCTTCCGGGTAATTTTTCGTACCTTGACGATCGATGGTGCTCGGTTGCTTCTGCATCGTGATGAAATTCTCCGGACCAAAGAAATTGACGACGCATGCAACGTGGCTTGTTTTGTCGAGATGCTTGCCGAGAGATCCTTCGAGCGAGGGAGCGTCACCACTGGTTCCTAACATCGACACGAGATGCCCGCCCGCCGACGTTCCAATGACGCCGATCTTGTTTTCATCGAGATTGTATTCATTAGCATGCGCCTTGAGCCAACGAATGGCCGCTTTGCAATCATGAATCTGAGCAGGCCATTGCGATTCATTAGAAAGACGATAGCCAATCGAAGCCCCGGCGTAGTCGCCCGTTGCCAGCATCGGGGCAACCCAATTCAGTCCGCCATTCTTATCACCGTTTTGCCAGCCGCCTCCGTGAATGAAGACGACCATCGGCAACGGTTTTTCGGACGATCGCTTCTTCGGCAGATACAAATCGAGCTGCTGTCTTGGATTGTCGGTCTCGGCATAAGCTAAATTCTTGATCGTCTCGATCTTATCGGCGATTGGATGTGTGTATTTTCCAGAATCATTTTGTCGTTGATTTCGATAGACGACGGCTAGGTGCTCGTCTTTGGAAATTTTGCCATCGTTATTCGTATCAACCCGATCGAAGTTCTGCCGAATGTTCGCAGGAAGTTCGTCACGACTCAACGAACCATCCCTATTGACATCCAACTTATCGAAGGCGAGTGGTTCTTGACCGACCGATAGAGTTGCTGCTTGAGCAATTGCGATACTTGCAAGCGATCCGAGAACAATCCGCGACAAGACGATTTTCATTTTTTGTTTCCTATTGGACATTTTTCGATAAGCATTTCTTGAACTGCGATTGTCGCTCAAATTCATCGGGCGCGCCTGTATTTTAGCTCAAATCCACTTGAATTGCTTTTTCATTGAGCCTGAGGCGCTCGCCGATTTTCAGGCAACGGAGCTCACGAACAGCGAAGGTAAGAAGATCCTTTGGCCAATTCAGAGAGTAGGACTCTTCAAACCAGCTTCTCGATGTCGCTAAGATCTTGCGCATCGAAGGTCCAATTCGCTGCTCGGATAGTTTCCGCGACTTGCGAGGGGCGACGACTGCCGACGATGGCTGATGTTACTTCTGGACGACGTAAGACCCAAGCGATCGCCAGCTCAGCCACGCTTCGATCATGTCTAGCGGCAATTGGCTTCAAGGCGTCGACGAGCGCCAAGTGACTATCGAGTTTCGGCGGCTGAAAATGGGGATCGCGAGAACGGTGATCGGCGTCGGTAAGTGCCAAGGCTCGTTCCTTCGTGAACTTTCCGCTTAGCAACCCCTTGTACATGGGACTGTAGACGACAACGCCGATTTTATTATCTCTGCAATACGGGAGGATCTCTTCTTCGGTTTGCGGAACGATCATGCTATAGGGTGGCTGTAGCGAAGCGATGGGGTGGATCGCTTGCAGTCGTTTCATTTGCGAGACACTATGGTTCGAAACGCCAATCTCGCGAACCTTGCCTTGTTTTTTGAGTTCGACGAGGGCCGACCAACCTTCTTCAATATCTTCGTCCGGCTCAGGCCAGTGAAGTTGATAAAGGTCGATGCAATCGATACCGAGGCGACGTAAGCTTGCTTCGCATTCGGCGAATACGCTGTCGCGTTTGAGTACCTTGTCGATCGTGTCGCGATCACGCATGACGCGTCCACATTTGGTCGCAACGATCGGTCGCTTAGCCGAGCCCATTTCTTTGAGAGCAATGCCGACTAACTCTTCCGACTTCCCGACACCATAGACGGCGGCGGTATCGATCCAGTTGATTCCCATGTCGACAGCAGTTTTGATCGCATCGATCGCTTCGCGATCGTCTTGATCCCCCCAACCAAATTTCCAGTCGCTACCTCCAATGGCCCAAGATCCAAAACCGATGACCGTGAGCTCCAAATCGGTATTGCCAAGTCTTCTCGTTTGCATGGGCTGATTCCTAAAGTCACGGCGGTTCTAGCCGCACTGTTATGTGTGGTTTTTGAATTTCTGAAAGTCAATCGAATCGAAATTTTACAAGCTAGCCTGGATTGTTCACGGCGCGTAGCTACGATAATCTGGGCTAACGGGTAAGGTTCAAGAAGCGTAAAAACAAACTCCTAGTTCGACTGTCCCAAATCCTTTAACACGAAGCGCA
>JANOAI010000417.1:0-9146 GCA_031411055.1 Pirellulaceae bacterium | reverse complement strand
ACGAATTTCGACTTCAAGGCGTTGGCTCCCAGCAGAAGACGAGGATTTTCCAAACAACCCCAACTCAGGGGCTTGTCTTCTACTCCATAACGCAAATACTTGGCCAACCGATCACGTCAACCTTGTGCGATTGCCCTGGCTCAAATGCCCTGCAGCTCAAATACATGAATCGGCCTGGATCGAAAAAGTGGAGCCACTTTTTAACCTCAAAGGCAAAGGGGGAAGAGTCTACCCTCTCACTCAACGGATTATTCTGCCCGACGAAAACGCTACGATTGGATCTTGGTGGGAATGATGCTCGGAGGAACAAATGGCTTTGTGTGAATCCTCCGAGCAACCCCCGTTTTCTGACATGTTAGCGTGCCGTTTCCTATGAAAAGGCACACTGCGAATCTCGCAGAAGCATTAGAGTGTTGAAGCGTTCACACTCAAAGTCTTATTGCGAGCGACAGCTTTGGTCGTATCTTTGAGGATATCACCATTGGCGTCGACAACGGTGATTCGATGATTCCCCGCCTTGACCTTGAAAGTTGCGATTTCACCCTGGGTAAGGAATTTACCGCCAGCATTGGTGAAGGCAGTCTCTGGGTTGGCAGCATTGCCAATCGCTGTCAACTGATCATTAGTTTGATCCAGGATCACGCCGATGCGTGATTGTTGAACGACCGAGTAGTCATTCGATACCTTGATAGTCGCATCTTTCTTGGCTCCACCCGATCCACCGCCGGCTAAAGCCGAGGAGGACAACATGGTAACAGCGACGAGTGCCAAAACAATTCCACGGAACATAATTTTGTTTTCCAATTCTTGATGTGAAACTTAAAACGTAAAATTCGCCGATGCACACGCATTTGGCGATTTGAATACAAACAGCGTTGTCCGCATCACTGCGCTTCAACAACCATCTTGCTTGTTTCGGGAGCATTCAATCACAATTCCCGATAAGCTCGAAAATGGGACCTTTCAATCATAGCCACGAAAAAAATCGATCATCTACAGCGATTCTTCGGAAAAGCTTTCCCCACCATTCCGTGTGAGTAACGCCCCCAAAGTCTCTTGGTCGATTCCGGAAGTAAAAAAGGAGACTGAACCATCTAAGCGAGCGCCATTCGCACCGCCTGGATGGCGACTGGTAATTCCATCGATGTTTGAATTGATAGACCCGCTGTCATGCGAAACGCAGTTCAAACCGTGAACCCAAAGACCTTCATTGTTTTCTCGATCAGGGCTCTCCGAAATGCAAAGGGTATTGCTGGAACCGTCGGTCACACTGGACATTGAAATAGGCCTGAGATCAGGCGTAACCAAGACCATCACGCCACGATCAAAACTATTTCCGTGCGTTCCGCCGATCACGCTGCCGTTAAGCCCGGCATAGTCGGTGTCTCCCGGCCGTTCCCATTTCCCACTTGGGCAACGATAGATCGGTAGAACCTGGTTCGTCAGAGCTATATGCGTTGCGTCATTCCAAGGTTTCTTGCGATCAAACCCGTTATAGAGCGCGCTCTGTTCAATCCAAGGAAGTGTGTAGAAATTCCAAGAATAATCGAGACTAGGATCAATCACACGACCGGGTGGCAAGAAGCCTTTTGCCAATTCAAAATTGACAACAGCCATACTTTGGTTTTTCAAATTGGAGAGACACTGGGCACGTCGCGCGGCCTCGCGAGATGCCTGGATGGCTGGCAAGATAAGTGAAGAGAGGAGCCCGATAATCGTGATTACAACAAGCAGTTCGACCAGCGTAAATGCTCGCCGAATCGAAGGATGGATCGTATCCACAGAAGTGAGATTCATGGTTGGCTCCCTTATCATTCTTGGTGAGGCAATCTGGATGCGACGCGCAGGGACGTCGGGTAGGCTATACATGGCATAGCAAAGGTTTTCAAGTAGGTGATCTGATCCTATCGGCATAAGCACTTCTGGCAAGGAACGAAACAGGAACGAAACAGGAACGAAATAGGAATACTTGTTTGCCGTTTTGCGAGTTTGTTTATTGAACGTTTACTCTGGCCTGAAATAGACTCGAGTTCGACTGTCCCAAAACCTTACGGAAGGCATAATCTCCTTGATAACACGAAGCGCAAGCGCGTGGTTTTCTTGAGGTTTCGATAGTCAAACCACTCGCTTGCGCTTGGTGTTAAAGGATTTGGGACAGTCGAACCAGAGTCTTGTGTTTCCAGCAGACATCATGAGCGCGAGTGCAACATGAATCGACAACCGGCTTACGGACAAACTTCCCTGCATTCAGTCAACCAGCAGAATCGGCCATCAATGCCGGACCAACCGAGTCCAGTACCATGGGGTCGTCGATTCACTATCTGGGGGACAAGCATTTCAGGCATGCTACTTGCTGCTTATTTCACCTCCCACGACTGGCTGCACCATGACGGGTGGTGGCTCACTTGGCTGGGATTTGCAATCTACTTTCTTGTGATCTCTTTGAATCGACCAAATTCCGCTGCCGGTTGGGGCTTCTTGTTTGGCTTGCTGTTTATGGGACGGTCCTTTTGGTGGGCCGAAGATATGTTGGCTTACTCGATGAATTCGGAGGGAATCGCTCCGCGATGTGTTTTTATTGGACTGGTGATTTGGGAAGCCATTCCATTTGCCGCGATCGGCTTTCTGCTTGCCCGAGGGAGGCTGCGAAATCCAAACGGAGTGGGTTTGCTTGTTCCAATCTGCGTTGCAGTTCTGTTTGGTTCGCTATGGCCTCGCGTTTTTATTTGGGAGATTGGACATACTCAGCTAGCCTATCTCCCGTTTGCTCAGATTGCCGACTTGGGAGGCGGCCCCTTACTAACGTGGTTCGTTCTTTGGACTGCTTCGCTGCCCCTCCTCGTAAAGGATGCTTATTTCGCCATTCATCCCGAGCGGCGAGCCTTAGCCAAGAAGGTTAGCATTGCCGTGCTCGCTGGGGTCGTGGCTGTCTTCACATATGGTCAATGGCGTCTTGCGAGGTGGAATGAACGACTGTCTGGGCTACCAACCTATGCGATCGGATGCGTACAAGACAACCCAGCCGATTGGACGTCGATCGCCCGCATGCGAGCTGCATCGGACGCAATCAAAGAACCGATCGACTTGCTCTGTTGGCCTGAGTCGACGCTTGGAACTCATTCACAAAGCCTAAAGTCATTGAGCGATAGCCTCCAAGTCACCGAGCACTCACTCTTGCCTGCAGTTGACTCATCAGGAGTGGTTGGCCTGAAGGTACCACTTATCGTCGGTGGAAAGACTTTTTCCGAAGCCAAGCGTGAGGACGTTCCAGTTCGACAGACTGCTTTTCTGATCAGTCCGCAAGGCGATGTCCTCGCGCACTATCACAAACGAGGCCTTATGCCGTTGGGCGAGTATGTTCCGTACGAATCGAGCTTCCCTTGGCTTCACGATTGGTTTCAACTAGGGGAGTATTTCATTCCTGGCGAAAGCGACGATCCGATCGAAACACCCGACGGAACGAAGGTGGGGGTTTTGGTTTGCTACGAGGATATCTCTCCAAGTCTCGTCCGCCGCACTTGTATGGCGGGAGCGGAGATCTTGGTTTGCATTATCAACGCGTCGGCCTTTGAGAGGTCGATAGCATTGGAGCAGCATATGCGATTGGCTCAGCTGCGAACGATCGAGAATCGTCGATTTCTTGTTCGCGTTTCCGGGACGGGGATTTCCTGTACGATCCGACCGACCGGAGAGAAAACTCAGGCGCTCCAGCCGAATGTCGCCGCAACCTTTGTGGCCAAGCCAAACCAAATTAAAACGACTACCTTCTATACGCAATACGGAAACTGGGTTGCCTGGACAGCTGGTATTCTGATCGCTAACCACTTTTTGCGAAGGGTTTGATCGTCCCCAATGTGTTAAGGAAATATTAAAAACGTAGGGTTGATCGCGATATAGATCAGATTTTATAAGGGTACGGATGAAAATAGAGGGTGCGCGATTCGTGCTGGTTTCGCGTACTTGCGTTTTGCGGAATGTCGCAGTCTAATCTTTCTCAGAGGATTTCATATTCTGAGTGAATTGGGAACGGCAGCAAGTCAGATGAAACCGGGAACAGAAAAATGATCAAGGGTCTGCATGAATCGTCGCGAGCGAGTCGATCTCTCCACATCAACGTACAGTTACTTCGCAAATTGAGGCGAAGGCGAGGATGGACTCAACGAGATCTTGCTGAAAAATCGGGGTACTGCGAGCGTTTGGTCCGCAAGGCGGAGCATGGTGGGACGCTTGATGTCGAAACCATTCGAAATCTGGCGGAAGCACTCTCAACCGAAATCGACCAAGTATCCTTTGAGGATCTTGTGCTCGATCAGTTATCCGTTGCAAAGCTTTGGGTCGACGCCTTGAACCATTTTGGGGTCGGTATGACTCCCATCGTCGCACCTTATCTTTCAGATGATTTTGTTTTCAATTGCCCTGGAGATCCGAGTACGGCTCCGTTTATTGGAATGTGGGAAGGACTTGAAGGTTTTAAGCAACATGTTGACGCGTACTTCCAAGTCTTTCGACGAGTTCCAAACGACGACGTGACATTTACCATCGGAGAGAATCTCGTTTCGGCACGATGGCAAGAGTCGGGATATTTAGGCGACGAATTGGTCGGTCCCGTCCGAATCAATATGCACTTTCATTTCCGAGATGGCAAAATCTGCCGCATCGACGATGAATATGATGTTCAAGGTGGGGCTCATTTAAAGTCTCAGGCGGAGTTGGTCTTAGCCCGTCGCAAAATGCAGGCAGACGACGCGATTGCATAGTTCTCTTGGCCTCGTTTACAGCCTAGTTCGACCGTCCCAAATCCTTTAACACGAAGCGCAAGCGAGTGGTTTGACTATCGAAACCTCAAGAAAACCACGCGCTTGCGCTTCGTGTTATCAATGAGATTATGCCTTCCGTAAGGATTTGGGAAAGTCGAACTAACGCATTGTTTCTTAGCCCGTTCTTGCTCAGCACAAAAAGGATGTCGCTTCGGCTGAGCGAGACTGCATGCAGGGGCATTTTTGGCATAGAATGGGACTCGCGTAGTTCCATTCATTTTTGCCACATTCACGTTTTTACCGGTACGCAGATCGCCATCGCTATGAAAAAACGCATAAGCACCATTGCACAGAGCTTCGTGTGGGTGTTTCTTTCTTTCACGAGTCAACACTCGATTGTTTTTGGCCAAGATGCCAAACCTACGACCTCCCATTCGAAATCCGATATGTCTGCACCCCATCCATTTCAGTCGCGAAGTTCTCTCCCCTTAGAGGCACCTGCGTTTGATCGCATCCAAGAAAGTCATTATCGGCCAGCCTTTGAACAAGGGATGTCCGATCAGTTAAAGGAAATCGCGGTCATTGCCGATTCGACCGCCTCGCCGACCTTTGAGAACACCTCGGTCGCGATGGAAAAGACCGGAGAGTTGCTTCACCGAGTTCAAGCCGTCTTCTTTCATATGTGCGGTGCTCACACAAACGACAACCTTCAAGCGATCGAAGGGGACATCGCGCCTAAGCTGGCTTCGCATGCGGACGATATCTATCTCAACCCCAAGCTCTTTGAGCGGCTTCAGACTCTCTGGAACCAAAGGGATAGCCTTGGTCTCAACGAAGAGCAAAATCGACTCCTAAAAGAGCAGTATGAGCAATTCGTTCGCGCGGGGGCGAAACTGACTTCCGAGCAACAGACCCGGATCCGAGCGATCAACGGGGAAATGTCGAGCTTGATGACTCAGTTCCAAAATAACTTACTGGCTTTGGCTAAGCAGAATGCCGTTGTTGTCGATACCGTTGCTGAATTGGATGGCATGGACGCCGGGGATATTGCCGCGGCGGCTGAAGCGGCCAAGGGACGTGGGCTCGAAGGTAAGTATCTCCTTTCAATCACGAACACGACTCGTCAGCCGGTCCTTGTTTCACTCAAGAATCGAGAGCTTCGGCAGCGCGTTTGGGAAGCTTCGTCCAGTCGCGGATTGGGCCGTAACGGCGGTCTCGATAATCAACCGTTGGTTCTAAAGCTGGCCAAGCTGCGGGCTGAAAAGGCAGCCATGCTAGGCTATGCCAATCATGCCGCGTTTACGCTTGAGAATCAGATGGCTAAGACCCCAGAGTCCGCCATCCGCATGTTGAAAGAGATGGCTCCGAAAGTGGTAGCGAACGTCAAGAAAGAAGCCGAAAAAATTCAGGCGATGATGAAATCCGAAGGGGCCGACTTCGCGATCGAACCTTGGGATTGGGAATACTACGCTGAAAAAGTTCGACGGCAGGAATTTCAAATCGATGAAAATTTGATCAAGCCTTACTTTGAATTGGAGCACGTTCTCCACGATGGGGTCTTTCATACATTTAATCTTCTTTACGGGATCAAATTTCGCGAACGCAAAGATCTCCCGGTCTATCACCAGGATGTACGGGTTTTCGATGTTTTCGGGGAAGACGGCAAACAAATCGGTTTGTTCTATACCGATTACTTTCATCGTGATTCAAAGCGTGGCGGAGCGTGGATGGACGCATGGATTTCTCAGTCGCGACTTTTGAATCAAATGCCTGTTGTCGTGAACGTCATGAATATCCCGCGGCCTGCGGCTGGTGAACCAGCCCTGATCTCGCTCGATAACGTACAGACGATGTTCCACGAGCTAGGTCATGGGGTTCATGGCTTGTTTTCGTCGGTTGATTTTCCAACCTTGGCTGGTACGTCGGTGCCGCGCGATTTCGTTGAGTTCCCTTCAACGTTTCACGAAGATTGGGCGATCGATCCTAAGGTTCTTGCCAATTACGCCAAGCACTATAAAACGGGCGAAGTCATCCCGCAGGCGTTACTTGAAAAGGCGATCAAGGCCAGTAAGTTCAACAAAGGCTTTGATACGCTTGAGTACGTATCGGCGGCTATTTTAGATCTTGCTTGGCATTCTTTGACCGCCGATACGATCCCAACCGATGTCGAAGCGTTTGAATCGCAAGCTCTCGAAACCAATGGTTTGAACTATCGACCCGTACCACCACGTTATCGAACTTTGTACTTTGCTCACATATGGTCGGGCGGGTACTCCTCAGGATACTACGCGTATCTTTGGAGCGAAGTCTTGGCTGCCGATGCATTCGCTCATATGCAAAAGCGTGGTGGTCTGACACGAGCCAACGGTCAACGGTTTCGCGATATGATCCTTTCGCGAGGCGGAACTCGCGATGTCCTTCAACAATACATCGACTTCCGCGGCCAAGAGCCGAGCGTTGATCCGCTTCTCATTCGTCGCGGACTGAAGGCGGAATGATTCCATCGATGGCTTGTTGAAAAGGTCGGGGCCTTAATCATCGATACCTTGACGGGTAGCAATCGGGACATAACCTGCCTCAAAACCTTTTGGGGGAGTCAAGACTAAGGCTGGGTCCAGGTCGGCGAGTTCACCGACTGTCGGTGGTGGGAGATACTCGCGATCTTTGGACCAGTGTTGGTGAAGCTTTTCAACTCGCTTTTGCAGTGCTTCCCGTTCGACATCGGTGAGGTCGGCATTCAGAATTGCTGGCTGATCGGCAAAGCGATACCAAGCGTAGGTAACCGTGCTGCCATCTCCAAGTTTAGCCTTGAACGGACCGGCCACCGGACCTGGCTTTTTCCAGCAACTAGTTGCATCATCGGGCGTGATGTAAGCTTCTAAAGATTTTGATTTGGGGCGATGAAATTCTACTTGGGCGAGCCCTGTCTCCTCAGGAACTTCCTTGGGTTGTACAACTTTCCACTCGGGCTTGTCGTTCCGCCCTTTCGACAATTGGAAGTATTCCGGAAGCGTTACGAGCGGGCCATCAGCGGATTCGGTTTTCGTAACAAAGTCGTAATTCCATTCATATCCGTAGGTGACGGAGTCGAGGTTGATCGGCGTCGCAAAGGAATTCCAAGCGAGTGGTATTTTCTCTTCTCTGGGGGTATTGGGTGGATAAATTCTCCAAGTCGATCCGCCTTTACCGGTGAAGGTATGGACGGCAGAGGCGTTCGGATCGATAGTACCGCTGGCTGGCTCGCCACCGTCAAACCATGACTTCACGGAATCCCAAAGGGCGCTCTTTTGGTAGGCGGTAATACGGTGTACGACCGGCGAGTTTCCTTGAGCGTTGCGTGGGAACGAGGTTGGGGCAATCCGAGCGTAGGTTTCGCCTTTGGAATCGGTCGCTTGGAACGCCGGGACATATTGGGTCTCCATTTGAAGTGCTTTGTTTGGATGCGATGGCCGACTATCCAAAAACAAACCGCTGAACCTCGGATCTTCGACCGAGGGTCGCGACCAAAAATAAGGGGTGAAAAAAGCGACTGGCCCTTTGAAGTTTCCCGTATTGAGAAACAAAGTCCAGCAGTTGTCGCCGGTAGGGACGTCTTTGCCAGCCGTTACCGCTTTGTTCGAAGTCAACGGCAGCGGCAAATATCCATAACCAATAATTTCGCCGGAGGTTCCCTGTTTCAGGTTCAATCCATCTGGTGGCCAAAGTATCCATGGGCTCAATTGAGCGACACCATACTTGCCTTTCGGATTGTCCCAGTCTCGGCCTTTACCGGCTCCTGGTCCATTTGCCCATTCGCTAAAGTTTAAAGCCACGCCTCCCATGATGAACTTGGGTGTCTTCGTTGCAAATCGCGTATCTCGCCACCAGCCTAAGCCACCTTCGATATCGTTATACAGTTTGTCTGGGATGGGACTGTCGTGTTGAGGGTGCATCCAGGTTCCGAAAAGACCGGTTTGAAACCGGTTTCCTGGATACTCTTTCAACAATGGCCACGCCGAAACGTAGAGTGAAAAACCGGCGTTGTAAGTCTCGGGGACTTTCTCGTGCGGCACAAGAAGATAGCCTGCCATCTCGACTTCCTGAATCGAATCAGCGGATCGTGCCGTGTCGATGCCCAGCAAGAATATCAACAAGAACAAAGATGTTTTGACGGTTAAGATCGATCGATTGTCAGGCATGGACGCGCTTTCTTGAGTTGTCACAAATTGGATTGACGAATGAATTAGTCTAGGCAAATTGAGAATAGGTGTAAATCTTTTGGCGGCAATAGCGTTTAATCGGCCATTCGTGAATGGATTGAGACACACTGGATTGGAACAAAATGGATTGGAACAAACTCGAGGTGACGGTGAAAGACGGCGTCGCGCATTGCACCTGCAATGGCGAGGT
>JANOAI010000416.1:0-9801 GCA_031411055.1 Pirellulaceae bacterium | reverse complement strand
ATCGTGGTTCCGACATGTCAACGCGTAGTTCGAAGTGGACTTCGCGATAATACTAACGATCTGGGCCTGATCGAATTGTTTTCCGAAGCGATCGATGAAATTGGACTGGCTGATCCAAAAGACCTTTCGAGTACTTCGCCTGAGACGCATGAATCGTCATCGATCACGCCGGTCGATCAGCGACCACCTAAGGGCGGTTGCTATGCGATTGCTGCCAATCCAGGCGCGGACCAGCTACTGCTACGAGGCATCTCCCATCTTTTGGCTGACGATTGGGAAATTAGGACCGTTGCGGCAGCTGAGTTTCCGGATGATGTCGCGACGGAAATTGCTGAGAAAAATCCCCAGTTGGTGTTGATCGTTTCGATACAACTTCAAGGTGGTCGGCAACTGGGCTATTGGTGCAAGACTCTCCGCAAGGCGAAGTATTCGGGAACAATTATGGTATTGTTACCGTCGAAACTTCGCGATTACGATGCGGTTTACACTCGACTTCGAAAAACTGGCGCGAATTTTGTTATGACTTCGATACGACAGATCATTCGCCGGATGCAATTGCAAGTCCCTTCTCCTAAATGACACTTGAGGATTTTATGCCAACCATTTTGATTGTTGATGATCGCCGGGATGCGCAACTTACCATCGGTGCAAAATTAGAAGGGATGGGGTTTGCGGTCAAGACGATCAATTCAGCCTCGGATATCATCGAACACGCCGTCAGCGCATTAGCGGATATTGTATTCATGGATATGAATATGCCAGAAATCGACGGCTGCGAAGCTTCGCAAATTTTACGTGGCGATGAACGAACGTGGTCGATTCCGATTTTGATGATGTCAGCCACCACGACACCGGAAGAACGCGAACTGGCTATTCAGTCGGGATGCGTAGATCTCATCGCCAAGCCCATCGATGAGGATGTTGTCAAGGATTTGCTGTCCCGACTCTTGAATTCGTCGGGTGCCGGAGCAGAGCTGGGCGAATCTCTTGCGTGACCGGTTTCGGGGCTTATGTTTTCCGTTCAAGAGTCTTTTGATACTCTTCCCGGGAGATCACAGTCCAGCCTCCTTCGCCATCCAGGCAGAGAACTGAACTATGGAATTTGGCGACGTTGGGGCGGTGGCTAATGCTCACTAGAGTCGCGCCGGCTGCGGATAGCTTTTGGTAGACTTCGGATTCATTTTCTTCATCGAGCGCACTGGTGGCTTCATCTAGAACGACAAACTTCTGTCCAGAGAGAAATACCCGAGCAATTGCGACTCGCTGCTGTTCGCCAAGCGAGAGGGTCTTACTCCAATCGCAAATAGCGTCCAGTCCGCCGAAACGATCGATCAACTTCGGCAGCCGCACAGTCTGGAGCGCCTCGGCAAGATCCTCATCGGTGAGTTCTGAATTGTTATTTGGATATAATAACTGCTCGCGTAGCGTGCCTACAACCATATAGGGTCGTTGGGGAAGAAACAGAATGTCATCAAGCGGCGGACGGGAAATGTTTCCTTTCCCTAGAGTCCATAGACCGGCGAAGGCTCGTAGCAATGAACTCTTTCCACCGCCGCTCGCACCAACAATCAGCAACTGAGTGTCATTCGCAATCTCTAACTGAAGGTCTTCTACGAGTCTCCGTTTCCCATCCGGCGTTTCAAGCGAAACGTTATTGAAAGCCGAAGGCTCGGACGCGGCAATCTCTGTTGATTCGATGTGATCGACCTGAGTATCGGTTTCTTCCTCGTCGATGAGGGCTTTCGAGAAGCGATCGAGCCGTCCAACACCAGCCGTAAAATAGCTCAGTTGGTCAAACTTGCTTACCACGACGTTCAGTGCGCTGAATACTTTTGCGAAGGCTCCAGTCGCTTGTACGACTGAACCGACATCCATCTTTCCATCAAGTACCGAAGGAGCCAAAATGATGGCCGGCAATACGTAAGAGGCCGAAGTGTAGACGGACTGAAAAGAGTTCAAAAAAAACTGCCAATTTACCAGTCGCTTCGTATTGGCGACGGCGGAATCAAAACGATTTTGGACGTAGCCCCGCTCTTTATCTTCACCGCGATAGAAGGCAATCGATTCTGCATTTTCGCGCACCCGTATCAGGCTAAATCGAAAATCGGCCTCATTCCTTAGTTGAAAGAAATTAAGGGCAACCAACGGTCTTCCAAAAACAAATGTTGTAAATAGAGTGCCGGCTGTTGCGTAGATGACCAGCGTCCAAACCAAGGTCGACGACAGAAACCAGAGTACTCCGCTAAATGCCGCAATCTGCAAAAATGTCTCAACAAAGATCAGGAGAAAGTAAATCGATTTCGAAGTAAAGGAATTGATGTCGTCGGAGATTCTTTGGTCTGGATTATCGATCGACGAAGAATACGTCAATTGATAGTACTTCCGATCAGCAAAATATTTTGTCATAAAATCGGCTGTCATCCAAGTTCGCCAATGAAGGGTCAGCCGATCTCTTACGTAGTAATAAAGGCCGTAGGTAGGAAAGCCGATGGCGATCAGAAAAATGGTGTAGTAAGTCGACTTCCAATATTGATCCGAATCTCGTTCAGCCAGGGCAGTTGAAAATTCTCCTGTTTGCCAATTTAGCAACACGGCAATCGTCGTGTCTGCAAGCATGAGAGAGACCAGGAGTATCAGCAATCCACGAGCGACCCATGGCTTTTCGGAATTCAAATAGGGCACTGATAAGCGGATGAATCGAGGAATCAGTTTTCCACGAATTTTGCGAATGTTATTTAGCATTTAAACTCGACTACAGACATCAAAATGGAATTCATCAGAGCAACGTCACCATTCGAAAACGGGACCGTCGCGGGGTTAGCTATGGCAGATTGTCTGAGCCACGAAAAATGCAAACGGATTAGTCCACGAGTTAGGAAAGATGCCTCGCTAAACTGCAAATGTAAATCAGTTCTGACATTCCTAGCGTAGTAGCTTTGTCTTGAAGTAGTGCTCGCAAACCTAGCTTGGCATTCTTATAAAATTGCATACAAAGGTGAGTAGGGAGAACAACCACGACTTTAATAAATCTGTTTGTACGTTGTCCTCGCCGAGCCCAAAGGAGGACTCGTGCTTCCGTTGGATTCAGCTCGTGATTTCCTACTAAACCGTTGGCTTGCCGCGCATCGTGTTTGCAATGAAGCTCACGACGAACAAAACAAGAAACACGAAGAAAAGAATCTTCGCAATTTCGGACGCACCCGCAGCAATCCCACCAAAACCAAAAACGGCCGCGATGAGAGCCAAAACAAGAAAACTAAACGCCCAAGATAACATAATTAAACTCCTAAAGTTAATGGTTGCTCGACCACGCTGGTCAATTGCACCACCGCAGCACGCAAGTCCCGTGCCAATGCGTAAGAGGCTATTGCAATCAACTAAGCCGACATCGAACCCCGCGAGCGTTTCCGGAAGGCCGCTGGCATCACCCCAAAACCATCTTGACGCTCTCAAGTTGAGCTCATTGCTGAGCCAAAGTCAGTTCGCATCAGGAAGCTGACCTTTTTGGATGCAAGAAAAGACAGCAGTCTGCGCGATCGACTGTCGTTGCTTTCGATCGTTTGCACGATGACCCTGAAACTGATTTCCGATCTGGCCTGTTTTCGTGCGAAAGCGGCGAATTAACTTTTTTGGCACATGTATTGCGACTACGTAGTTGTTTCAAAATTCTTGCTTGGAACGCAAGAATGATTCTCAAACGCCTAGAAATGGATTGAACTCAAATGATTGCAAGCATCCAAAGAACCGCGAAGAAACTACGAGCGAGCAAAGAAAACAGCATTGCGAATCGAGCAAAGCTTGTTCGGCAGTCGTGGGATGATGAAGAAACAGCTCGCCGAGCCACGTTAGGCGCTGCCCAGCGAAACCGATTTGTCCTGATGATAGTCGATACCGAACGCGTATTGCCGATCAACTCGATCGCCGGCTAAATTTGAAGAAAAGAAGTTTATGTATGCCGCTTATCAGAACAAGCGATGGTACTTCACTGAACGTGAAGGTATGGGGCGAAGGTAAGCCTGTCATTCTTATACACGGATGGCCTCTTAGTTCGGCGACTTGGGATTCGGTAGCGCTCTACCTAGCCGAGCGAGGCTATCAGACGATAGCCTACGACCGCCGTGGATTCGGTCATTCTGAACAAACCTGGAAAGGTTACGATTACGATTCTCTTACCGATGACTTGAACGCCGTCATCAAGGCACTTGTCAAAGACAAATTCAGTTTGGTTGGATTTTCTATGGGCGGTGGTGAAGTTGTTCGCTACGTCTCGCGTTGGGCTTGCGAACAAGTCAAATCAATCGTTTTGATCTCTTCGATCGTACCGTACATGTGTAAAAGAGAAGACAATCCACTGGGCGTGGATGTGTCTGTTTTTGAGGAGATGAAAACCGCCATTCGCGAGGACAGAGCCGCGTTCTTCGAGGCTTTTTTCCGGAATTTTTACGGTCAGCACATTCTTCACCAATCCGTAAGCCAAGCGGTCATCAATTGGAGCTGGAATCTCGCCATGCAAGCCGGACTAAAGCCGACGCTTGATTGCATAGACGCGTTTTCGCACACCGACTTCCGACCCGAGTTAAAAAATATTGATTGCCCGTGTTTACTCCTTCACGGAACGGCCGACGAAGTTGTTCCTATAGACGTATCCTCCCAGCAAGCACAATTAGGAATTCGGAATTCAAGCCTAATTGAGATTCCGAAGGGAAGTCATGGTTTGCTTGTTACTCACACTGATCAAATCTGCCAGCATCTCTTTAACTTTTTGGAAAAGGCGAACGGCCATGAATAAATCAGAACGAACGAGCAACAATAAGAGCGAAGAAACTGTGCCCCACAAGATCATGGACAGCATCCAGGGAAAAGATGAACCGATGGAGGTTAATCATCCCGACGCGCCCATCTGGCTCGTCTTCGGGTCGTACCCGATCGTAGCCCTCTTAGCGATCGCGATCTTAATCATCTTTATATGGGCAACGAAGAGCTGAGCTGCGAAGGACATCAAGCATAAATTAGGTTAACGATAGATTAGTTGCGACCAGGGGCCTCACCTACCAAGCTGGCTTTACCATCTTTTTATTGCGTCAAACATTTACGACATTTCTTTGATGATCGCGGGCAGCGGTAGATCGCGATTTCAAGAACCCAAGCAATGCTCTCCCTTGCAAGGATGGGGACAGTTAACCACCGTAATTTCGATCGTATGAACTTGGCCGTCTTCAACAAGATCTATAGACGATGGTTGGCCGAATGCGGAGCCACATTCGACCAAGTGCACACTAATTTTCCATGAAGTTGAATGGCGAACAACCGTGGCACTAAACGATTTCCAGTGTGATGGCACCGAGGGTTGGATGGTAAGCGTTGTACCACGAAACTGAAAACCCAAGATATCTTCCAGAACGACACGGTACATCCAAGCGGCTGAGCCAGTGTACCAGCTCCATCCTCCTCGCCCTAATAGATGCTCATTGGAATAAACGTCCGCAGCCACAACATACGGTTCCAAACGATAATGCGTGGCTGACTGCTTATCTGCCGAGTGATGGATTGGATTGATCGCGTCAAGGAGATCAATAGCTAAGTCGCCGTTCCCCATTTTTGCGGCCGCGCTCACCATCCAAAGAGCCGCGTGTGTATATTGGCCGCCGTTCTCTCTGACTCCAGGAAGATAACCTTGGATATAGCCAACATTACGTTCCTCGTGATCGAATGGTGGATGAAAAAGCTTCACAAGCTTAGACTTGGGATCATAAAGGATTTCGACGGCCGCATCGAACGCTTTCTTTGTACGTTCCGTCAAACCATTGGCGATCACGGCCCAGGATTGAGTAAGCGAATCAATCTTACATTCGGCATTTTCCGAGGCGCCCAAGGCTGAGCCGTCGTCGAAGAAAGCGCGTTTGTACCAGCTACCGTCCCAAGCGTGCGTCTCGATGGCGTTTGTAAGTTCTGCGGCCTTGTTTCGGAGCACAGAAAGACTTTCGTCGTTTGGATTACGGCGCTCAAGTAAGTTTGCGAAATCGCGAAAGACGCAGGCTTGGAACCAGGCCACCCACACACTTTCCCCCTGTCCTTCCTCGCCGATTCGGTTCATACCGTCGTTCCAGTCGCCGCAACCGATGAGTGGCAAGTCATGCGAACCGTAACGCATACCGTGTTGAATCGCGAGCTGACAGTGTTCAAGCAAGGACGATTTCCGGTCAGAAATGCTCGGTTGCTCGTAACGTTCTTGTTCATGCTCCAAGAGAGGAATGGATTCAAGAAAGGAGATCTGCTCTTCAAGTACTGATAAATCACCGGTTACATTGCAGTAGTGGCAGACAACATATGGCAGAAACAAGAAATCGTCGGAGAATCTCGTTTTCGTACCCTTTCCCGACGGAGGATGCCACCAATGCTGAACGCTGCCGTCAAGGTACTGTCTTGCAGCCGTCCGGATAATTTGATCGCGCGTAAAATCGGGTCGGCTGTAAACCATAGCCATCGAATCCTGAAGTTGATCGCGAAATCCAAATGCACCACCAGACTGGTAGAATGCCGACCTTCCCCACATCCGGCAAGAGAGAGTTTGGTACAACAGCCAGTCGTTGAACATCGTATCCATCGATGGATTTGGCGTCTCGATTTTCACACTTCCAAGAATTTTCGACCAGGCCGCCGTAGTGGTTTCGGCAGCCTGTCCGACGAGTTGGTTGGAGCTCAACCCATTCAACGCCGCATTCAAAACGCTCTCGTTGTCCGCCGCACCCAGATAGAATTCTATCTCGCGCGTTTCGTCGACGCGAAGTTCAATATCACATTGAACAGCCAAGCATGGGTCGAGGGCTGGACCCGTGGTATTTGTCAGACGATAGATCGCACCCACTGGATTTGAATGAGAACCAAACGGATCGAGAAATTCGGTACGATCACCGCTAAAGCGACAACTGGGCACCGAACTAGCAATAAAGACGATTTGATCGGGATATTCCGGATGAAACCCGTTTCGCATGATCAAGGCACTGCCGCTTGAATGGATGGCCGATTGCTGATGCATCGCAGTCGACTCTCGATTTACCCCTAAGACCGATTCGACAAAAAACGAAAGTCGCAACCTCCGATCTGTCGGGAGCTTGTTGTGGAGTTTGAGGCGAATTCGTTTGAGCGGGTTTTCCCAGTCAACGGAAACCGTCGTTTCGGATTCTATATCGTTCTCTACAACACTAAAAACGGACGAGCCGTGGCGATGCTCGACACGTCGTGAAGAAGTACTTGCGAGGAGATTTAGCGGAGACCAAAGTCGTTCAGAATCTAAATCGTAGGCATAGAGAACTTCGGCCGGTGGGTCGGAGGTTGGATCGTTCGACCAGGAAGATAGCTTATTCTCGCGACTATTTTTATACCATGTAAAACCGCTTCCCGATTCGGTAATCAAAGAGCCAAATTCGGGGTTGGAAATGACATTGGACCACGGGGCAGGAGTCATCGAACGGTTTGAAACATCCATTTGATAGCCACCTGGCACGAAGCTACCAAATCCATTCGAAAACTGATGAGGTCTTCCGATAGCGTTTTCCGCGATCCGTTCGCTTGTCTTGCCAACGCTCGTGCGGCTCGAAATTTTCGACACATCGCTTTCGGTTTTGTGCGAACGGGGCGTTTGGGTATATCGCGTTGGTGCAACATTGAGTTGATCGGCTAAGCTGCCGCGGTCGCCGCGTATAAGAACGAAAGCGACGGCATCTAAGAGTTGATGGTCTTCTCGCGTCAGCTGGCCCCCTTTGAGAACGAAAATATGCTTAGCTATCACCTCACCCAGCGTCGTTTCCTCGACGATGGCTTGCAATCGGCTTTGGATTTCATCGAAATAGTTACTCGGGTAGTCGTTGCAAAGAACCAATTCCAGGAGGACCCCTCGCGAAGAGAGGTATCGACAAGCAATCAACAACTCTTTGACGATGGCAATGTCTCCATCGGTGGCGATTCGTGCCAAAATCATCGGATGGTCGCCGGAAATGCCAAACCTCCAGAGGGAGCTTTGACCAAGTCGATTGGCGGCTATCTTGGCAGGATCACCCCTCAGGGACGGATTCGGATAGACAAGATTCCCCCCGAGTCGCTGAAAACTATGCAGTTGCTTCACAGAAAGATTAAGGTGCTGCACTTCGACCTGTGACTGAGCCCAAGAGAGCTCAAAAGCGCGTTGAACGCCGCGCAGCTCTTGATAATGATCGGCAATTGCCAGCGACTCTTCACGCGTTGTTGCACAGGCGGTTGTAAAACCCACTAACACGGAATCACCAGCCGGTACGTTGACGGTACACCTCAATACAAAAGCTGGATCGATTACTGGGCCAGAATTTTGCGCCAGATCGGAAAGCTCAATTCCGGCTGGCGATTCGGCTGTTTGTCCACGACCGATGAAGGATTCACGGCTGCTATCGAATTGTATCGAGCTCACGCAAGCAGGCGGAACCGCAATCGTATGAACCGCGCAAATTGCGTCGTCTCGATTATCTCGCGGACGGCGTTTTGCGACGATGGAGTTATCTTCTGGGACGAACTCTGTCTCAATAAAGAGCTTATAAAACGCGGGATGAGCAAGATCCGCTCGCTCATTGATGAGGGCGATTTCGGCATAGCTCGTGACTTCCAAATCGACCGCAACTGACCCCAGATTCGTTATCCGGAGTAGCCGTACTTCGGCATCGTGCTCAGGTGAAACGGTAACTTCCATCGTCGTCTCGATCGTCCCTTGGCGGCGACGAATGGAGCCCTTATCGACGGCAAACAGGACTTCATATTCGTCCGGCTCGACACGCGTCGGTTGATAAGCGGCCGACCAGATGGCGTTCGATTTCTTGTCTCGTAAGTAAATATGTGTCCCCCAATGATCACGCGTCGTATCCGGCCGCCAACGAGTCACTTGAACATCTTTCCAGCGAAAGCAACTCCCGCCGACATGAGTTAATAGCGTGTGCGCGTTGCGATTCGAAAGGAAGAGCGTTTTAGGAGGCGATGCTCGATAGCCGCGAATTCGCCGCGTATAAATCGTGTCACCTTCCTTTCGAATAATCGGCTCCTCATTTTCGTTTTCATCAGGCCTGTCGATCGTAACGATGGCCGGAGATTTTTCTTGTAACAAAAGTTCGGAGGCACGGACTAAGGGGCTGGTGTGAAACCATTTTTGAACAACAAACTCATCGACCGCATTGGCGATTGCGAGAATTGTCATTCCTTGATGATGGGCCATATAATTCCGCACCAGCACGAAACTCTCTCGTCGGCGCACACGCGTCTTTGAAAAATCAATAGCGTCGTAGAAACCCCACGTTCCGAGCGAAATTGGAGCCAAATCGACAAGATTTACAAGCGAGGAATGCGGAGCAAAGGGTAGGGCAAGCGCGGTCGAGTAGGGAGAAACAACATGATCCCTTTTGAGACCGCGTTTCAAGCCTAGTCCGGGAACACCGAACGATTTATAGAGGTAATCCGAATTGTTCGCGCGCGCGCTGTAAGCCGATTCGCTTATTCCCCAAAAAGTCCCCTTTTCCGAACCATACTTAATTTGTCGTGAAATTGCCGACAAACAACCTCGCTCCAAAAGACTCTCGGGATATACCTTCTGAAATAAGGCTGGCATCAGATATTCGAACATGGTGCCGCCCCAAGAAAGCAATCCGAAACGCCCGTCGATTTCTGTCGATTGCCGGCCTAAATGAAACCAATGCTCGGTTTTTACGTCTCCCTTCGCGATCGCCAGGTAAGAGCTTAGCCGACATTCGCTGGCCAGCATGTCGTAATAGCTTCTGTCCAGTTGCA
>JANOAI010000415.1:0-3085 GCA_031411055.1 Pirellulaceae bacterium | reverse complement strand
ACGAATTTCGACTTCAAGGCGTTGGCTCCCAGCAGAAGACGAGGATTTTCCAAACAACCCCAACTCAGGGGCTTGTCTTCTACTCCATAACGCAAATACTTGGCCAACCGATCACGTCAACCTTGTGCGATTGCCCTGGGCGTTGGCGCAGTCGAAGAATGTATCGACGAACTCACCAAGCGTGGCGAGCGAGTTGGCCTCGTCAAAGTCCGCGTTTATCGACCATTTGATATACATGCGTTTTGCCATGCACTCCCCGAAGCCGCCCGTAGGATTGCCGTTCTCGATCGAACGAAGGAACCGGGTGCCATCGGGGAGCCCCTCTACCAGGATGTGGTTTCCGCCCTAGCTGAACCCCGTTTTCAAGGCAACGATTCACCCAAACTGAACTCGACCGTCATTGGAGGTCGTTACGGCTTGGCTTCTAAAGAGTTCACACCCGCGATGGTCGCCGCGATCTTTGATGAACTTAGTAAGCCATCTCCAAAACGCGGCTTCACCGTGGGCATCAACGACGATGTGACTCATCGGAGCCTCGCAACGCGATCGGATTTTCGACTCGAGCAACCGGGAGTTTCCCAAGCCATGTTCTTTGGGCTGGGAAGCGATGGGACGGTCGGTGCCAACAAAAACACTGTAAAAATCATTGCCGATCATACGCCGCTTTTTGCACAAGGTTACTTCGTTTACGATTCAAAGAAGTCGGGCGCGATGACAGTCTCTCACATTCGGGTCAGCCCTGACCCCATACGCTCAACGTATCTTGTGCAACGTGCCGACTTCATTGGCTGCCACCAATTCTCGTTCCTCGGGAAAGTCGATGTTCTCGAAAATGCCGCCGAGTCGGGAACGCTGCTACTGAATGGTCCCTATGGTCCCAAAGAGGTTTGGGGAAAAATCGCGTCGGATGTTCAACAGACGATCATCGATCGTAAGCTTCGCCTTTACGTAGTCGATGCCGAGGCGATAGCCCGACGTATTGGCATGCCAGGACGCATCAACGTCATTATGCAAGTCTGCTACTTTGCTCTTTCGAAGTTCATGCCTGCCGAAGAAGCAATTGGCAAGATTCGAATAGCGATTGAAAAGACTTACGGGAAGCGAGGCGTCAGCGTCGTTGAGAAGAACTTTGACGCCGTCGATCAGGCTCTGGCAGGGCTCTTCGAAGTCACGATCCCCACTGTTACTTCTGGAAAACCTCGCCAAACTCCAATTTTTTCCGCAGACACAGACGATTTTGTTCGACGTGCGACGTCGATCATGATGGCTGGGCAAGGCGATCGATTACCAGTAAGTGCAATGCCCATCGATGGCACCTTTCCGACCGGAACTACACAAATCGAAAAGCGAGGTATCGCCGCCGAGATTCCAGCTTGGAACGCTGACCTTTGCATTCAATGTGGGTTGTGCTCGTTGATGTGCCCTCATGCCGCAATCCGTGTCAAAACCTTTTCGTCGGATGCCATGCAACAGCCGCCCGAAGACTTCGTGACGCGACCGTGGTCGGGTAAGGATAACCCGGAATGTTGATGACCCTTCAAGTTGCACCGGATGACTGCACTGGTTGTGGCGTTTGCGTCGATGTTTGCCCTGCACGAAGCAAAGAAGCGGTCAAGATCAAAGCCATCAATATGACTCCCAAGGGTGACATCTTAGATCGCTCGCGCGTTCACTACGACTACTTCCTTTCGTTGCCCGATTTCGACCGAACCAAGCTTGCTATCGACACCGTCAAAGGATCGCAACTTGCGCTCCCGCTCTTCGAATACTCTGGAGCGTGTGCAGGCTGCGGTGAAACTCCTTACTGGAAGCTAGTATCGCAAATGTTTGGCGATCGCATGGTCGTCGCCAATGCGACTGGCTGCTCGTCGATTTTTGGTGGGAACTTGCCGACTACGCCGTGGACAAAGAATGCTGATGGTTTAGGACCGGCATGGGCGAATTCACTCTTCGAAGACAATGCCGAATTTGGACTTGGCTTGCGGCTAGGACTCGACAAACCAGAAACAACAGCCCGAATCCTACTAAAGGAGTTGGCGTCTGCACTACCCATGTCGTTAGCGGACGACATCCTTCACGCCAAGCAAGACTCGGAAGAAGAGCTTCGAGCACAACGCGTTCGGATCGTAGAATTACGGCGCCAGATAGCAATGCTTTCGAATCCCAATGCACGGAAGCTTGAGAATCTCGCCGATGCATTGGTCAAGAAGTCGGTCTGGATTGTCGGCGGCGATGGCTGGGCCTACGACATCGGATTCGGAGGACTAGATCATGTTCTAGCGTCGGGACGCAACGTCAATGTTTTGGTAATTGATACGGAAGTCTATTCCAATACGGGTGGACAGGCCTCGAAGTCAACGCCACGCGCGGCGGTTGCCAGATTCGCATCCGCTGGCAAAAGCACCAACAAAAAAGACATTGGAATGATCGCCATGGCTTACGGCCATGTCTATGTTGCACAAATAGCAATCGGTGCTCATCCGCTCCAAACCATTCGTGCGTTTCATGAAGCTGAATCCTATCACGGCCCTTCATTAATTATCGCCTACAGTCAATGCATCGCTCACGGTATCGACATGTCAACGGGAATGTCGCACCAAAAGGAAGCTGTGCAAAGCGGCTACTGGCCACTGTACCGCTTTGATCCGCGCGTGGCACATGACTATGGGAAGCCGTTTCATTTAGACTCGAAGAAGCCAACCATACCATTCCGCAGTTTTGCGTCGAAAGAAGCCCGCTTCTCCGTCTTACAGAGAAGCGACCCGGAACGCGCAGAGCAGCTTCTTCGACTCGCACAAAATGATATTGATGATCGCGGGCACTATTACGAACAAATTGCCAACGTCGAACGTTCCCTAGCTGGTTTAATGGACGAGGTGCCACAATGACGACTGATTTATCGACTTTCTATCTCAAGCAAAAACTCAAGAATCCTTTAGTGGTTTCAGCGTGCCCATTGACTGGATCGATAAAGTCGCTCCAAGAACTGGAAGAAGCAGGCGCCTCCGCTGTTGTTTTGCAATCGCTCTTCGCAGAGCAAATCGAACACGAAGAGAACGAGATGTTTCGTCTACATTCCTATGCA